>NZ_SISL01000050.1:0-22309 GCF_004307965.1 Verrucosispora sp. SN26_14.1
CCGCCGCCGGAGCCGCCGCCCTGGCCGGGCCCGCCCGCGCCCGCTACGACCGCACCTTCCACCCCGAGGTGGTCACCAAGCGCCTCATCGACGTGTACGCGTCCCTCCGCTGACCCCCGACACCCCCGTCCCCTCCCAAACGCCGCCCGTCACCTCGCACCCCATCCCACGTGCCTCGCGCGTCCTCCATCCTCCCTGTCCCGCCTTGTCCCCCGTGCCTCGCCTACCCCACGTGCCTCGCCTACCCCACGTGCCTCGCGTCGCATGCTCCGCGCCTCGTGCGTCGATCATGGAGTTGTGGCTTCCGACTCATCCAGTCTTGCGCCTTTTGTGAGCGCCACAACTCCATGATCGACGAGTCGAGCCTGCCCAGCGCGGGAGTGGATGGAGTGCTGCCGCGTGCTCATCGACTCCCCTCTACAGCGACCAGCGGAACCTGTCGTGATGAGCGCCCGGTAGCCACTCGATCCGGGATCGAGTGCCTACTGCGGTGCTTCGATGCCACTCGATCCTGGATCGAGCACGATCTTGGGAAGTGGGGCACGCAGGGAGCAGGGCGCGCAGGGAGCGGGGGGCGCTAGGCACAGTCGGGGTGGGCTCGGCACGGGTCCCGGCGGCAGCGGCCCGGCGGCAGCCGTCAGGCGGTCCGTCGGCAGGCAGCGCTAATCCGGGCAGGCTGCGTTAATCGGGGACCCCTGCTATGCACGAGGCGTTAATAAGGTGCCCTTCCTTGCATGTCGGTTAGAGGGAGGCGCGGGCGGAGAAGGCGATGCTGGCGAGCAGGAAGCCGCCGTTCACCACGGTGAAGGCGACCACGACCCAGAAGACGAGCGCCGGAGCGAAGGCCAGCACCAGGGCGGCTACGAAGATCACTGCGCCGTAGTCGCGGACCAGCTTCACCAGGCGGACCGGCAGGCTGGTGGAGGTGACCATGCTGGCGGCGTTCGGGCCGGACTGCATCACCGAGGTCACCAGGTTGACCATCCAGGTGCCGGCGAAGGCCGCCACCAACCACACGGGCGTCGACGGCACCTGCGCCACGGCGGTCGCGGAGAGCGCGGCGACCAGGGCGATCTGGGCCGCCACGTCGCAGAGCACGTCGACCCGGGCCCCGGCCGCGCTGCCCTGACCGGTCACCCGGGCGAGCTGTCCGTCGGCGCAGTCCAGGGCGTACGCGATCTGCCAGCCGAGGAGCGCGAGCAGCCCGACGACCCAGGAGGGTACGTCACCGGCGGCGACCGGACCGGCGAGCGCGACCACGGTGACCGAGGTGGCCAGACCGAGTACCAGGTTGGTGATGGTCAGCGCGGTGGGGCGGAGTCCGAGCCGCTGGGCGACCAGCGCGAAGACGGCGCCGATCCACTGGCTTACGGACTCGCTGAACAGACCACCACCCCGGTTCACCCGGTGGAAGTCGGCGACCGTGGGGTGGGACGGTTCAGCCAAGGTGCTCACGGAGGGCGTCAACGTAGTCTCCCAGCCGGGTCCGGACGTCGTCAGCGGACAACGCGAGGTGTTCGAGGATGGTGTAGCGGTCCGGTCGGGTACGCGGCGCGAAGGCGACCGCCTCGACGAACTGCTCGTCGGTGAGGCCCAGCTCGTCGGGCCGGACGGCCAGGCCGTGCCGGTGCAGGCAGGTGCTGAGCTGACCGAAGCGTTCCAGGTCGCCCCGGAGGAAGGTGCAGAACAACGCGCCCAGGCCGACCTGTTCGCCGTGCGAGCCGGTGCCCGGGTAGAGGTGGTCGATGGCGTGCGAGATCTCGTGGTCGCCGCCGCTGGCCGGGCGGCTGGAGCCGCAGATCGACATGGAGATCCCGCCGAGGATGAGTGCCTCGGCCAGCGTGGTCAGGAAGGCGTCGTCGGTGATCTTGCCGGGATGGTTGACCAGGGCTTCGGCACCGGTCCGGGCGAGCGTCACGGCGAGCCCGTCGATCGGCTCGTCGCGTACCCGGTGGGCCAGTTCCCAGTCGGCGCAGGCGCTCAGGTTGCTCACCGCGTCGCCGATGCCGGCCTGGGTCTGCCGGTCCGGCCCGTTCTCCACGAAGTCGAGGTCGACCAGGACGGCGATCGGGATGTGCACGCCGTACGAGCCCTTGCCGCCCTCGTGGGTCAGCGACGCCACCGGGGAGGCGATGCCGTCGTTGGCGAGGCTCGTCGCCACGGTGACCATCGGGATGGCGTAACGGGTGGCGGCGTACTTGGCGGTGTCGATGGTCTTGCCGCCGCCGATGCCGACGACCGCGTCGTAGTGCCGGCGCCGGAGCTGGTCGCCAAGCTCCTGCGCGGAGTCGACGGTGCCGCCGGTCACCGTGAAGATGTCGGCCGAGCCCAGTGAGGGCCGGCACAGGTCGGCGATCTTCTCGCCCTGTCCGGGGCCGACCACCACCGCGACGTCGCCACCGCCGGAGATCCGCCGGTCGGCCAGCAGCACGCCGAGGTTGGCCACCGCCCCTCGGCGGACCTCGATCGACAGCGGTGTGGTGACGGTGCGCGCTAGTAACGGCACGCGATCTCCCGCGCCCGGGCCAGGTCGTCGTGGTTGTCGACCTCCACCCAGGACACGTCACCGATCGGTGCGGCGCGTACCTCGCCACCCCGCTCGGCGAACTCCTGGTATCCGTCCTCGTAGTACAGGTTCGGGTCGCGCCGCCAGGTCGCCTCCAGCGCGTCGGCGAGCGCTCCGGCCACCTGCGGCTCGATCAGCGTCGCGCCGATGTACTCGCCGTACGCGTCGGCCGGGTCCATCAGCTTGGTGATCCGGGTGAGCTGGCCGGCGGCGTCGAAGGTGGTCTTCATCTCCTCCTCCGCCAGCGGCTTGAGGGTGTCGACCGCGAGCAGCACGCCGGGCCCGCGCTCGGCCAGCAGCGTCTTCTCGATGCTCACCGGGTGCACGGTGTCGCCGTTGACCAGCAGTACGCCCCGGGCGAACCAGTCGCGGGCCAGCCAGAGCGAGTACGCGTTGTTCCACTCCTCGGCCTTGTCGTTGTGCACGAGGGTGAGCGTCACTCCGTGGCGGCGTTCCAGGTCGGCCTGGCGTTCGCGGACGGTGTCCGCCGCGTAGCCGACTACCACGACGACGTCGGTCAGCCCCACCTCGGCGAGGTTGCGCAGCGCGATGTCGAGGATGGTGATCTCGCCGTCCACCGGGACCAGCGCCTTGGGCAGCGTGTCCGTGTACGGGCGCAGTCGGCGCCCGGCCCCGGCCGCCAGCACCATCCCGACCATGCCGACATCAGTCCCTGTTCTCACGGCGTTCACCGAAGGAGGATAGCGCCGCGCGTCGACCGGCTGTCGGGGGTCAGCCGGGCAGGGCCGCCAGGTCGGCGAGGAAGGTCAGTCGCTCCTCGGCGGTCAGCGCCGTGTACGGGCCGGCTGCCCGCCGGTCGGTCTCCAGCTCGATGGCCTGCCACTGCGCCCCGTCGATCAGTTCGGCGATGCTCGACGGGGTGTGTCCGGCGGCCGTCCAGGCGTCGGTGTGCGCGTCGGCCCGGTGGTACCGCAGCGTGCCGAGCCGGTTGAGCAGCAACACGCCCGACGGGGTGCCGTCCGGCTCGTACGGTGGGGCGACCGCGTCGAATGCGCCGGGGCTGGGCACCGGCTCGTCGCCTCGGGGCGCCAGGGCAGCCGTCAGCAGCCGCCCGGCGGTCTCGGTCAGCCGCTGCACCCGGTCGTCGTGGCCGGCCCAGAGTTCCTCGGTCACCTCGGCGTGCACCTGGTACAGCTCGGCCAGGAACGCCGTGCCGCGTTCGGTGGCGGTGAGTCCGCCGTCCGGTCGCCGGTGGATCATCCCGTACGCGACGTGCCGGTCCAGCGCCCGTTGACAGGCGATCGGGTCCCGGTACCGGGTGATCGCGGCGAATCCGGCACCGTCGACCGTGCCACCGGCAGCCAGGCGGGTCCGCATCTCCACCAGGAAGCTGGTGGCGGGCATGCCGCCGTACCGCTGGCTCAGTTCCGCTCCGCCGCCGTCCTGACCGGCCTGCATCGCCGCGCGGACGACCCGGTCGAGGACGGGGGCGACCAGCGCCACGTACCGGTGCGCGGCGAGCCCGACGCTGTCGCTCACGAACCGGTCGGACCCAGGAGTTCGAAGGCCTGTTCGGCGATCCGCCGGATCAGTCCGTCGTTGACGTCGCGGTCCTCGTCGAGCAGGTCGAGGTCGGCCGGGCCGAGCCAGCGGTACTCGGTGTGCTTGCCGACCTCCAGGACCGGTGCCGTCAGGTCGCCGTCGACCCGGACGAGCCAGTCGCTCTCGATCCGGGCCAGGCCGTCGTCGCCGACGTACCGGTACTCGCCGACCTGCGCGATGATCTCCGAGACCCGCCAGCCGGTCTCCTCGGTGACCTCCCGGCGCAGTGCCTGTTCGAAGGTCTCGCCGGGTTCGAGGTGCCCGCCGACGATGTCCCAGCTGTTCGGGAACAGGCGGCGGTGCGGCGAGCGGCGTTGGAAGAAGATGCGCCCGGCGGGGTCGACGATCAGCGCTCCGGCGCAGCGCAGCGGCTCGGTGGACACCTGAAGAACAGTAGCCGCCGGTGCCGAGCTGCGGCGATGTCCGCTCGGGCGGACTTGTCCGCTGGTGTGGACCGGCCGGACCGGGGGTATGGATTCGGTGCGGGCGCGGGCCGAGACGCGCACGCGAGGAGGTCGACATGCGCGGCGCGGACCAGTTGGTCGAGCAGCAGTACGCCATGCTCCTGCGACGGGACGTGGCCAGACTCCCCGACCTGTACGCCCCGGACGGGTACTACGCGATGCCCGGCGTGACGGTCCGGCCGGTGGAGTTGCCCGCCCTGCTGCGTACCTGGACGGGTGCCTTCCCCGACCTGCGGCTCGACGTGCTGGGTTCGGTGCGTACGGCCGGCGGGGCAGCGGTCGAGCAGCGGCTCACCGGCACTCACACCGGTGTGCTGCACACCCCGTTCGGCACGGTGGCCCCCACCGGACGCACCGTCTCCTGGGAGGTGGTGGACATGGTCCGGGTACGCCGGGGCCGCATCGCCGCCTGGCGGTCCTACTTCGACTGGGGACAGTTGATGGCCCTGCTCGGCCTGCAGGTGGCCGGAGTGTCCCGGCGACCGGCACCGGACCGGTCGCCTCTCGACGAGCCCGTGTCCTTCGGCGCGCCCCGGGCGGTTGCCGCCTGATCGGTCGTCCGGCCTGACCTGGTACGCGGTCGGCTCGCCGGGGTGGACGCCCGGTCCGCACCGGTTCACCCGACTCGGTGGCTCAGGATGCGGACATCGCCGTGCCGTACGCGTTCACCCGGCCGCCGCCCGTACGCTGAACAGCCATGACCGCCGAGCAGCTGATCTCCTTTGCCCGTGGCGCCCCCTCTCTGGACATCGTCGATGTCGAAGGGCTCAAGGCCGCCGCCGTCCGTGCGTTCGACGCCGATCCCGCCGGGGTGACCGCGTACGGCACCTCCGTCGGCTATCTGCCGTTGCGCCAGTGGGTCGCGGAGAAGCACGGGGTCACGGCCGAGCAGGTGCTGATCACCAACGGTTCGTTGCAGGCGGACGCCTTCCTCTTCGACCACCTGGTCCGCTCGGGTGACGCGGTGGTGGTGGAGCGGCCGACCTACGACCGGACTCTGCTCAACCTGCAGCAGATGGGTGCCGAGGTGCACGGCGTCACCATCCAGCCGGACGGCCTGGACACCGCCGAGCTGCGCAAGCTGCTGGAGTCCGGGGTGCGGCCGCGCCTGGCGCACGTGATCCCGAACTACCAGAACCCGGCCGGCGTGACGCTCTCCGAGGGCAAGCGGCGTGAGCTGCTCGACCTGGCGGCCGAGTACGGCTTCACCATCTTCGAGGACGACCCGTACGCGGACGTCCGGTTCCGGGGCGAGCCGCTGCCGTCGATGCTGTCGATGGACACCCGGGACGTGGTGGTGCACGCCTCCAGCTTCACCAAGACGGTCTGCCCCGGCGTCCGGGTCGGTTACCTGGTCGGTCCGGCCGACCTGATCGCCGACATCGCGAAGAAGGCCACGAACCTCTACATCTCGCCGGGCATGGTGGCGCAGGCGATCGTGCACCAGTTCTGCGTCTCCGGCGACATCGCCCGCTCCATCGAGACGGTCCGGGCGGCGCTCGGCGAGCGGGCCGGGGCGTTGGCCGAGGCGCTGCGGCGGCACATCCCCGAGGCCCGTTTCGTGGAGCCGGACGGCGGCTACTTCCTCTGGGTCGAGCTGCCCGAGGACGTCCTCGTCGACAAGCTCGCCCCGGCGGCGGCCGAGCGCGGCGTCGCGGTGGTCAAGGGCAGCGACTTCGTGGTGGACGGTGGCCGGCACGCACTCCGCCTGGCGTACTCGGCGGTGACCGCCGACCGCATCGACGAGGGCGTCCGGCGGCTGGCCGAGGCGATGGAGGCCGTTCGGGGGTGAAAATCTGTCGGGTTTCCGACAGAACGGCGATACCGGCGTGCCCGGGACTCCCGCTGTGGCGGCTGGCGGCCCACAATGCTGCGAGCGTCCTACACCACATGTAGTGCAGGTCACGCCGGTTCCGGCCGGCGTGACGCCGACGTCGCGGTGCGGCCCGGCCGCCCTCGGTGTGGTGTGACGCGGCCAGCACAACCCCCCGCCCCAACGGCGCCGGGCGGGCCGGATCGCCCCCTCACCCCCCGATGCGATCCGGTCCGTCCGGCGCCACCCCTCCGCCGCCGCGCCACCGCCATGATCGGTACGGCGGCGTACCCTGCAAGCCGCAGCCGAGCGCGGACGGGGGCGTGATGACGGAGCGGATGCAGCGGGAGGGCACTGCCCCCACCGGTCGCGACCAGACCGACCCCCAGCCGGTTCCACCGCCGCTAGCCCGGTCGCCGCGAGCCCGCGCCTGGTCGCCGGTACGCGCGGTGACCCGCCGGCTCAACCCGGACGGGTCCCAGCGGGTGGAGGCCCCGGCGGGTCCCCGGCGGAGCGCGGTGGTCGACTGCGCGCTCTATCTCGACGGGCGACGCCAGGGCGGTGACTGCGGCTACGCCGAGGCGTTCGCCGAGGCGCGGCGAGCCGAGAACGGCTTCGTCTGGCTCGGCCTGCACGAGCCGGAGCTGGCCGAGATGAGCGAGATCGCCGCCACCTACGGGCTGCACGAGCTGGCCGTGGAGGACGCGGTCAAGGCACACCAGCGGCCCAAGCTGGAGCGCTTCGGCGAGGTCAGCTTCCTGGTGCTGCGCACCGCGCGCTACTGCGAGCACACCGAGCTGACCGAGAAGACCGACGTGGTGGAGACCGGGCAGGTGATGCTCTTCATCGGCCCGCACTTCCTGATCAGCGTCCGCCACGGGGACGCCTGCCGTCTGGCGCCGGTCCGCGAGGAGCTGGAGGCCCGGCGGGAGCTGCTGCTGCACGGTCCCTGGGCGGTCGCGTACGCGATCACCGACCGGGTCGTCGACCTGTATCTGGAGGTCGCCGACCAGCTTGAGGACGACATGGACGTGCTGGAGACGGAGGTCTTCGACCGGCAGGCCAGCGGCCGGATCCAGCGGATCTATCAGATGAAGCGGGAGCTGGTGGAGTTCAAGCGGGCGGTGATGCCGTTGCAGCGGCCGTTGCTCGCGCTCACCGCCCAGATGAACCGCGAGGTGCCCAAGGAGGTCCGCCGCTACTTCCGCGACGTGCAGGACCACCTCAGCCGCACCGTCGAGCAGGTCAACTCGTACGACGACCTGTTGAACTCGATCCTGCAGGCCCGACTGGCCCAGGTGACCGTCGACCAGAACAACGACATGCGCAAGATCGCCGCCTGGGCCGCCATCGCGGCGGTGTGGACGGCGATCGCCGGGATATACGGCATGAACTTCGAGTTCATGCCCGAGTTGAAGATCGTGTACGGCTATCCGGTGGTGCTGGCGTTGATGCTCACCATCTCGCTGACGCTCTACCGATGGTTCCGCCGTAACGACTGGCTCTGAACCCGCAGCCCGCCCGCCCCGCCGAGGTGGCGGGGCGGAGGCGGGACCGCGAAATCAGGCGCGCCCGTTGGACTTGCTGGGCGCCTTGCTCAGGGCGGTGGTCAGGTCGTCGGCGGGACGACCGCTGGTGGTCCGTGCACCCTCGGCGACCGACGGCACCTTGTCCGTCGGCGTCACCGGGGACGGCTTCGGCGGCGCGGTGGTCGACGCGCTGTCACCGGAGACCACTGCCGAGCTGCCGGCTCCGGTCGACGCCTTCGCGACGCCCGACGGGGCGGCCGTACGCACCTCGATGGTCTCCACCTCCTCGTGCATCGGCTCCAGCGCGGTGGTCGCGTCGTACTCGGTCCACTCCTGCTGTTCGCGGTGACGTCGCAGGGCGATCGCACCGGCCAGCCCGGCCACGACGCCGGCGGCGAGCATCCCGGCCAGCATGGTCCCGCTGCGGCGGGACTTCTTCCGCTTCATCTTCTTCATGTTCTTCGCCTTGACCTTCCTGGCGGCCGCGGCCTGCTTGGCGACGACCTTCTTGCCCGAGGCGGCCCGACCGGCGGCCTCGGCCTGTGCGTGGCGCACGGCCAGCGCCAGCGGTGCCATCGCGGCGGCCGTGGTGGCGAGGCCACTCGCGGCACGGTCCCGGACCAGCATCGCGGTCGGTGCCACCGCGTCACGCGCCGTCTGGACGCGCGGGCCGACAGTGGACCCGGCTCCCTTCGCCGCGTGCGTGGCGGCGAGCCTCAGGTGACCGATCCCCTGGTTGAGCTCGGCCCGGGCCAACTGCCCCTCAGTCCTGCGGCGCCCGATTCCAAACACGGTCCCACCTCCTGGGAGTTGCTTCGTCTCATCCTCCACCTTCGGATGCCTCCGCATGTCCAGATCGGGCACATGGGAGGATCCGCAAGGAACTGACCAACGAGTAAGGAGTACCCGTGGCCGAGGCTGTCTACGCCACCTTGCACACCAACGCCGGCCCGATCCGGCTGGAACTCTTCCCGAACCACGCGCCGAAGACGGTGCGCAACTTCGTCGACCTGGCCGAGGGCACGCGTGAGTACACCGACCCGCGGACCGGCAAGCCGGGCAACAGCCCGTACTACGACGGCACCATCTCGCACCGCGTGATCAGCGGCTTCATGGTCCAGATGGGGGACCCGACCGGAACCGGTCGCGGTGGTCCGGGTTACACCTTCGCCGACGAGTTCCACCCGGAGCTGCGTTTCGACCGGCCGTACCTGCTGGCGATGGCGAACGCCGGGCCCGGCACCAACGGTTCGCAGTTCTTCATCACGGTCGCGCCGACCCCGCACCTGAACAACCGGCACACCATCTTCGGTGCGGTGGCCGACGAGCAGTCCGCGAAGGTGATCGACTCGATCGCCAACACGCCGACCGGTCCGAGCGACCGGCCGCTGCAGGACGTGGTCATCGAGCGCGTCGAGATCGAGCGGCAGCCGGCCTGACACCGGCCGCCACAGGTGGTGCCCGCCGCCCGGGCCTGGGCGCGGCGGGCACCGACCGGCCGTACGGTCGCCTGACCCGTCCGATCGGTGGGCCGAGGTACCTTTGCTCGCATGACTGAGCGCTCGGGCACCTGGGGCACCCGGTGAGCGAATCCCCGCCGACCACCCCGGTCTGTTATCGCCATCCGGGCCGGGAGACGTACGTCCGGTGCACCCGGTGCGACCGGTCGATCTGCCCGGACTGCATGAACGAGGCGTCGGTCGGGTTCCAGTGCCCGGAGTGCGTGGCGCAGGGACGTCGGAGCGTACGCCCGGCGCGCACCGCCTTCGGTGGTGGCGAGACCGGTCGGCTCGGGTACGTGACCAAGACGCTGATCGGCATCAACCTCGTGGTGATGCTGATCTCCATCGCCTCGGACCGGGGCGGGGACGCGGCGGCCGGCGGCACCGGTTTCGGCGGTCTGCTCGGCGGGAGCACCCCGTTGACCGAGTGGGGTGCGGTGCTCGGTCGGGCGATGTTCCTCGACGGCAGCATCGGCGGCGTCGCCGAGGGCCAGTGGTATCGCCTGGTCACCGCGATGTTCCTGCACTACGGCGTGGTGCACCTGCTGCTCAACATGTGGGCGCTCTGGGTCCTCGGTCGCTCGCTGGAGGCGGTGCTCGGGCCACTGCGCTTCATCGCGCTCTACTTCATCGCCGGTTTCGGCGGCAACGTCGCCGTGTACGTGTTCAGCGCGCCCAACCAGATGTCGGCCGGTGCCTCGACGGCCATCTTCGGCCTCTTCGCGGCGACCTTCGTGATCATGCGGCGGCTGGGTCGGGACACCTCGGCCATCGTGCCGATCCTGGTGATCAACCTGATCTTCACGTTCACCGTGCCGCAGATCTCGATCGCCGGTCACCTGGGCGGTCTGGTCTTCGGCGCGCTGATGGCGCTGGTGCTGGCGTACGCACCCCGGTCCCACCGGACGCTGGTGCAGGCGACCGGTGGCGCGTTCTTGCTGGTGGTGCTGCTGGTGCTGGCCCTGTTCCGCACCTTCACCCTGCTCGGCTGAGGGGTCAGGCGGTCGTCGGGCGGGCGGCCCGCAGAGCGTCGGCCACCTCGTCGGGGTCGGCGTCGAGGTCCTGCCGGGTGAACAGGTGCAGCGACTCGCCGGCGTCGATCTCCAACACCGGCCCGCTCCCCCCGCGCCCGGCTCGGCGGTTCACCTCGATGGTCTCGATCGTCGACCAGGGCAGGTGCCGTCGCGCGGTCCACCACCCCGTCGGCACGGTGACGCCGTCCGGTGCGACGGCGAGACGGACCGGTGCGACCAGGTCCCGTACGCCCCAGGCGGCGAGGGCCGCGCCGGCCAGCACGCCGAGTGCCGGCCGGAGCAGGTCACCGTCGGCGAGCAGCAGTCCCAGGGCCAGTACGCCGACCGCGCCGGCCAGCTTGAGGATCGGCAGGGCGGGGCGTACCCGCCACTGGCGGGCGACCGTCTCGAACGTCACCCGACCAGCATGCCAGCGCGGCGGGTGACCGGCATGCCGGTGCCCACGGGCGGCGACGTCGCCGGGACGGCGGCGTAGGATCGGGAGCAGCCCAAGTTACCGGGGAGTAGACATGAGTGACGCGGTTATCGTCGGCGCGGTGCGTACCCCGGTCGGGCGGCGCAAGGGCAGCCTGGCCACGGTGCACCCGGTGGACCTGTCGGCACACGTGCTGCGCGCCCTCGCCGAACGCACCGGCATCGACCCGACGCTCGTCGACGACGTGGTCTGGGGCTGCGTCTCCCAGGTCGGCGAGCAGTCGTGGAACGTCGCGCGCAACGCCGTGCTCGCGGCCGGCTGGCCCGAGTCGGTGCCCGGCACCACGGTGGACCGGCAGTGCGGCTCCAGCCAGCAGGCCCTGCACTTCGCCGCCGCCACCGTGCTCTCCGGGCAGGCCGACCTGGTGGTGGCCGGCGGTGTCGAGTCGATGACCCGGGTCCCGATGGGGTCCAGCGCGGCGGGCGGACTGCCGTTCAGCGGCCAGATCCTGGCCCGCTACCAAGGCGTCGAAGGGGTCGCGGAGGACTCGGCGCTGCCGTTCAACCAGGGCGTCGGTGCGGAGCTGATCGCCCGCCGCTGGCGGTTGTCCCGGACCCAGCTCGACGAGTTCGCGTTGGCCAGCCACGAGAAGGCCGCCGCCGCCCAGGACGCCGGGGCGTTCGAGGCCGAACTGGCCCCGGTGCCGCTGGCCGACGGCGGTAAGTTCACCGCTGACGAGGGCATCCGCCGGAACACCTCGCTGGAGAAGCTCGGCGAACTGGCCACCCCGTTCCACCCGGAGGGCGTGGTCACCGCCGGCTCGGCCTCGCAGATCTCCGACGGCGCGGCGGCGCTCGCCGTCACCACCAGCGAGTGGGCCAGCCGGCACGGCCTGCGTCCGCTGGCCCGGGTGCACACCGCCGTGGTCGCCGCCGACGACCCGGTCACCATGCTCACCGCGCCGATCCCGGCCACCGCGAAGGCGCTGCGCCGCGCGGGGCTGGGCATCGAGGAGATCGGGGTGTACGAGGTGAACGAGGCGTTCGCCCCGGTGCCGCTGGCCTGGTTGGCGGAGACCGAGGCGGACCCGGAGCGGCTCAACCCGCGGGGTGGTGCCATCGCGCTGGGGCACCCGCTCGGCGGGTCCGGTGCCCGGATCATGACGACGATGCTCGCCCACATGCGCGACAACGGGGTGCGTTACGGCCTCCAGACCATGTGCGAGGGCGGCGGGATGGCCAACGCCACCATCGTCGAGCTGCTCTGACCCGTACGCCGTAAAACCCGTCGCGGGCCGACTCCGGCGGAGGTTAGCGTGCCCTCGTGACCGCCGCGACCGCATCGCACACCGACTGGGACGACCGCACGTGGCGCGCCGCCGCGTGGGAATGGGTGGCCGAGGCGCTCGCCCGCACCGGGCAGCGGATCACCGGCCCGGTCGAGCCGCGCGTCCGGCCGTGGGCGTTGATCTGGCGGGTGCCGACCGACGCCGGTGACGTGTGGTTCAAGGCGAACGCGGCGGGGACCGGCTTCGAGACGGCACTGTCCGCCGCGCTGGCCCGGCTGGCGCCCGGACGGGTGCTCGACCCGATCGCGGTGGACACCCGGCGGCGCTGGGCGCTGTGGCCGCACGGCGGCGCGACGCTACGTGAGGCGCTGGCCGGCGCGCCGGACCCGGCCCGGTGGGAACGGATCCTGCCCGAGTACGCCGAGCTGCAACGGGCCACCGCCGCGCACGTCGACGAACTGCTCGCCCTCGGCGTACCCGATCATCGGCCGGCGGCGTTGCCGGCGCATCTCACGGAGTTGCTCGACGACGACGCGGCTCTGCTGCTGGACACCCCGGACGGGCTCACCACCGAGGCGCGTGACCGGTTGCGGTCCCTGCTGCCGGAGTACGCGCAGCGGTGCCGGTTGCTGGCCGACGGCCTGATCGGGCCCACTGTCCAGCACGACGACCTGCACGACGGGAACGTCTTCGCGACCGGCGACGGCCACCGGTTCTTCGACTGGGGTGACGCGTCGGTGGCGCACCCGTTCGGCACGCTGCTGGTGACGCTGCGATCGGTCGCGTACGTCAGCGGTCTCGACGCCGGGGACCCGGCGCTGGATCGGCTGCGCGACGCGTACCTGGAGCCGTGGACGGATCGCGGTGACCGGTCGACCCTGCTCCGGCTCGCCGAGGTCGCGGCCGGGGTGACGATGGTCAGCCGGGCGCTGTCCTGGCGTCGGGCGTTGGACACCACCGACCCGAGGCGCGCCGAGTTCGCCGCCAGCGTGCCCGGCTGGCTGGACGAACTGCTGGTCACCGAGTTCGCCTGAGCCGGTCACGGGACGCCCGCCGAGGGGCTCGGCGGGGCTGCAAGACGTAACGTGGAATTTGCAAAAAGCATGTCCGTGAGCCACGTCACCCAGCGAACATCGTCGTTGGGCACGTCATGGACGTCTTCTCCCGAACGTTCCTCCCGGCCGCCTCCGAGGCCGGCCTGGCGGTGCAGACCGCCACGCGCCACATGCCGGTGTTCCGTCGCTGTGTGGGTTCCGGCGACGCCACCATCCTGGTCACCCGGTGCAGCCGACCCGATCGGCCGATGTCCGGGGACTACCTTCTCCTACTCACCCACCGGCGGCTGGTGGTGACCCGGCAGACGCCGGTGCTGCACCGCCTGCGGCTGCACCTCAACGCCGAACTGCGCGAGCTGAGCCACGTCACCTGGAGCCCCGACCCACGGCTGCACTCGGTGGAGCTGGCCGCCACCGCGATCGACGGGATCCGTGAGCGGTTCCTGGTCCGCACCCAGTTCCCGAAGCAGGTGTGGCAGCTCGACGCGCTGCTCAACCACGCCTTCCGCACCCGGGTGCGCAGTGCGCTGCCCCGGGTCGTGGCCACCGTCGCCGAGACGCCCACCGCCGTCCGACCGACCACGCTGCATCCCGCCGTCGCCCGCTGACGCCCGACGGTCCGCTGCTGCGGTGCCGGCCCGGTACCGGCGTGCCGGTCACGAGCGGGGAGCGGCCGTCCGTCGACGGCCGCTCCCTCGTCACCGGTGCGGGATCAGTAGACCCGCGATCCGATGAAGTCGTCGCGGCCGTACCCGACGGGGTTGGCGAACGACCGCGACTCGAACGACCACTGCTGCCGTGAACTGCTCGAACAGGTGGCCAGCCGCAGTCGGGGCGTACCCAGCAGCGGATTGTCGAAGGCCAGGCAGAGGTTGGTGTTGCCGGCGGCCCGGAGTTGGTTGCCGGCGAGCACGAACCGCTGGTTGACGCCGCCGTGGCAGTCGTGGACGTTCACCGTCGTGCCCGAGCTCAGGGTGCCACCCGAGACGTCCAGGCAGCGGTCGTGGGACAGCTCGGAGTGCAGCGACTGCCGGGCCTGGTCGTACCAGAAGCCCTGGTTGCGTCCGCCGTGGCAGCGGTACGACTGCTGTGCGGTGCCGTTGCGGGAGTCGTAGCCCTTGCCGTCGACGCAGGTGCCGGTGGCCGCGTTGCGGAGCTGCCGGAACTCCATCAGCCCGGACTGGAGCACGCCGTTGCCGGTGCTGGCCGGGTCGACGCAGGTGCCCCGTTCCTGGCCGGCGGCATAGAACTGCGTGATGCACTGGGCGAACATGCCGTGGCCCCGGTAGTTGGGGTGGAAGGACTGGCGGGCCGCGTTCTCGTCCCAGACGCCGAGTTCGATGTAGAGACCCCGGACGGAGGTGCTGTCGGTGCACACCTCGTGCCCGTGGAAGAGGCGGCTCGCGTCGAGATAGCGGGTGCCGGTGTTGGCGGCGGCGGCCCGGAGCGCCGACTCGAACATCGGTACCGCCTTGTTCCGGGCGAACGCGGCGTCGGCCAGATAGAGCAGGCAGCCGCCCGCGTACCAGCCCGGGAAGTTCGGGTTGTCCTCGACGTCGGGGCTGGCCGGGCTGGAGTACGACATCAGCACCAGCTCGTAGTCGGAACGCAGGTAGCCGGCCCCGGTCATGGTCCGGCGGATGTCGGTCAACGCCTCCTCGACGGCGCGCCGGCTGCCGTCGGTGCGGACGGTCCACTGGTCGGTGTACGTCGGCCAGCAGGGGCCCTGGAACAGCACCCGGCGCAGCGCGCAGTCGGTGGCGACCGGGCCGAACTGGATCGTGCCGTCGCCGTTGGCCCCGGCCACCACCCAGATCAGCTTGATGTTCGTGTTGCGGGCCTTGATCGCCAGGTGGTCACCCTGGTTCAGCTCGTTGTGCTGGGTCGGGCCGCCGGACACCAGGTTCCACGGAGTGGCACCCGAGCAGGCGATGTTGTACCGCTCGTCGGCGGTGATGCCGGTCCGGAACACCGCCTGGTCGTAGGAGCGGTCACACCAGTTGCCCGGCTGGTGGGTGCCGGGCACGTAGTTGCCCACCCCTTCGCCGGAGATCTGGCTGTCGCCCATGGTGAGCAGGGCGGTACGCCGTTGGTCGAGTGGGCGGACGGCGGCGGAGCCGTAGAGCGCGGTGGCCTCGGCGGCGCGGATGGTCTCCAGGTGGGCGGGGAGCGGCTGGACGGTGGGACGGTCGGCCGCCGCGGCGGGGGTCGCGGTGGCGAGCATCGGCAGGACGAGAGCGGTGGCGAGGACGGCGGCCTGGACGAGCCGCCGTCGATGCGTCCGGTCACGCCTGGTAGGGGTACCAGACATCGACGCACTCCTTCCGGGTCGATCGCGGGACGTCGATCGAGTTACCGGACGGTAGCGCCTGCCGCGTACCTATGTGAATGCCTCTCGGAATACTTGCGCGCAGCGTCGAACCGGGCCAATGGGGCAGGTCGTGGCCGGTCGGGCAGTGTCGCCCGAGGTCGGCGGCGTGCCGCTCAGCGGTCTGTCGGCACCGCGTAACCCACGTACTCCCGGAACTCGAAGCGCCAGCCGGGCGGCACGAGATCGGCGCAGAGCCGGCGGCTGCCGGTGCAGACGATCGCGTCCATCGCCGCCGGGTCGGCCGCCGGGCGGTCATCCAGCACCGACTGGAGCGCGAGCAACTCCGGTGCTCCGCCGTCGGCGTCCCGCAACAGCAGCCACCAGGGGTACTCCCAGTCGTCGTTGCGCTGGGACAGCCCGATCCGACGGGCGTCGGCGGCGCGCACCGCATCGGCCGCCCAGCGGTACTCCTCGGCCCAGTGCGGACGTCGCAGGAAGCGGCTCTCCCAGTCGGAGGTGGTGAAGACCGACCCCTCGCCGACCAGCCGGCGCGGGAAGCCGTACGACACCGCGAGCACACCGGCCAGCGCGCAGGTGGCCAGCACCGTCACCGCGAGCGTCGCGGCGATCGGCCGCCGGGCGCTCCGCCCGTCACCGGCACTCCGCCCGTTACCGGCGTTGCGGTGTGCCCGCCGCAGCACGGCGTCGAGCCAGAGCCCGGCCAGCGGCACCGAGGCGGCCAGGGCGTAGAGGATCAGCCGGTTGCCCCAGGGCTGCCACTTGATCGTCGCGGTGTGCAGCACCACCGCGACCACCACCACCAGTACGTACGCGCGCAGCGCCCCGGCCGTCTCCGGGCTGATCCGCGCCGGACGGCGCAGTGCCGCCACGGCACCGATCAGCACCAGCGCGCCGGCCAGCGGGAAGGCCACCCGGTCCTCGTCCGGATACCAGGACGGCACCGGGAAGACCTCCCGCCCGAACGTGATAGCCCGGTCCTGCGGGTCCACCCCGATCAGGTCGGCCACGCCGATGATCACCGCAGCGGAGGCGTCCCGGAGCGGGGTCAGCGGGGTGTCCAGCGCGGTGTGTCCGATACGGAGCGCGTTCACCACCACCGACAGCGGGTCGTGCCGTTCCATCGGCACCGACTCACGCAGCCGCTCCGGCCCGAGTGGATGGCCGAACTCGGCGTACACCCGGCCCAGGAAGGGGCCGACCACGGTGACGGCGACCAGCAGGATCAGCGCCGAGGCGCCGACCGTCCGGGCGGTCGGGGCGGCCGGGAGCCGACGCTCCGCGCCCGGCCGGTCACGGTACGCCAGGCGGAGCTGGCCCAGTCCCCAGAGCACCAGCAGCGGGCCGACCGCGAGCAGGCCACTGGTCTTGGTCACGGCGGTCAGTCCGGTGGCCGCCCCGAGCGCGAGCAACTCACCGAAGCCGGCGCGGTGACGCAGCCCGTCCAGTGCGAGCGTGGCCGTGCACACCACCCATGCGGCGCAGACCAGGTCGGTCTGGGTGCTGGTCGCCTGGAGCGTCACCATCGGCGTGGTGGCCAGGACGAAGACGGTGAGCAACTGGGCCCGGCGGGCGCCGCCGAGCTGCGCGGTCACCCGGGCGACCGCGATCAGGCAGAGCACCCCGGCGGCCCACTGCACCAGGTGGTGAAGCGCGTCGCCACCGGTGAAGAGGCGTAGGTGCAGCAGCAGGTACTCGGCACCCGGCGGGATGGTGACCTGCCGGTGGATCGCGGTCGCCCAGAGCGACAGGTCGCCCTGCGCCACCCAACGCTCCACCTTGGGCAGGTGGTAGGTCTGCGAGTCGAAGTTGTTCGGCGCGGCCAGCAGGGCGATCAGCAGCTCGACCAGGACCAGCCCGGCGACCGTACCGGCCAGCAACCGCTCGCCGCGACTCGCCGTACGCCAGAAATCGGTGACCGACGCCCGCCAGCCCACCTCCGTCGCCGGGTCCTCCGGGCCGGACACGGTCGCCGGGTCGACGGTGGCGATCGTGCCGGTCGCGGTCGAGGTCGGGGTCTCCGACGCTCCGGCGAGGACACTCGCCGAGGACGACGCGGCCGGACGCCCACCGACCGACCCGCTCCCGCCCTCGGAGACACGCCGATCCGCCACCCGGCCGGTCGTGGTGGCCGCCCGCCGTCGCGCGGCGGCGATCCCGGCACCCGCGAGGAAGAGGAGCCACGCCGCCCCGAACGCGGGCGCGGCCAGCATCCCCAGTGCACCCAGCACCTCGACGGTCAGCACCGCGAAGGCGCCGACGGCGAGACTCGCTCGGATCACCGCAAGCCGTCGTGGCGCGGTGTGGCGTACGGACCGTGGCCGCAGCGCCACCGACAGCAGGACGACGGCGGCGACGGGGGCGAGGACGAACGGGAAGCCGGCGGCCGACATGGCCGGAAGTAAACACCATCGGACTGAGTGCCCGTTGGTCGATCTCCTGAGGCGGTCGCCACCACAGGACCGACCTGCCGGGGCTACGCTATGGCCGACATACTGCCGCCCTCGTGGAGATTCCCGTGAAGCTGTCGATCCTCATGCCGGTCTACAACGAGGAGGAACGCATCGCGGACGCCCTCAAGCAGGCGTTGGCGGTCGAGTACCCGTGTGAGATCGAACTCGTGGTGGTCGATGACGGCAGCCGCGACGGCACCGGGGAGATCCTGGGCCGGGCCGACGACGCGCGTCTGCGCGTGATCACGCACCAGCGCAACGCGGGCAAGGGCGCAGCCATCCGGACGGCGGTCGCCAGCGCCGAGGGTGAGTACATGGTCATCCTCGACGCGGACCTGGAGTACGACCCGCAGGACATCCCCAAGCTGCTCGCCCCGGTGCTCGACGGCCGGGCGACCGTGGTCTACGGAAATCGGACCTTCGGCAGCCACAGCGCCTACAGCTTCTGGTACGTGATGGGCAACAAGGGCGTCACCATGGCGGCCAACGTGATGTTCAACTCCTACATCGGCGACCTGGAGACCTGCTTCAAGCTGATGCCGGTGGCGCTCTACCGCTCGCTGGACGTGCGTTCCCGGGGCTTCGGCATGGAGGCCGAGGTGACCGGCAAACTGCTGCGCCGCCGGATCCGGCCGTACGAGGTGCCGATCAGTTACCGGGCCCGGGGCCGCGAGGAGGGCAAGAAGATCACCTGGCGGGACGGTGTCGAGGCGATCTGGATCCTCGGCCGTGAGCGGACCCGCCGTCGCCCCGGGAGCGGCTCCGCCGCCTGACGCGGCAGCCCGGTCGAGGACGACGACGGGCAGCTCTCAGACCAGAGCCGGGGACAGGAACCCGGTCAACGCGCGGTGCAGGCCCGCCGCGTCCAGTCCGTGCCAACGGGTGTGGTCGTCGGCCGAGCCGTAGCGGCGTAGCTCGTCGCGTCCCACACCGAGTGCGAGGAGCCGGTGCGGCCGGTCCGCCAGTGCCGCCGTGACCACCCGGGTCGAGGTGCCCGCCAGGTAGGGCTCGACCAGGATCACCTCGGTCCCGGCGAGCGCCCGCAGGCCGGTGGTGTCGAACGGGCGCGGCCGGTGGGTGTACGCTACCGTGACCGGCAGGTCCGCTGCGGCTGCCAGCGCCGCGTCCAGCACCGGCCCGACCGCGACCAGCAGCGGTGCACCCGGTCCGGCGTCGCGGACCACCACCAGCTCGCCGTCACCGGCGTACGGCCGTGCGTTCCGCGACGTCGACAACCGCAGGTACGCCGACGCGTCCCCGGCGACCGTGGCGCGCAGCAGACCGGGCACCTCCGCCTGGTGCCCCGGCACGTGCACCGTCCAGCCGGAGAGGGTGTCGAAGAGCGCGACGTCGGCCGGGCTCAGGTGGGTGCGCCCGGCCGCCGCCCGGTCGTACGACGCGCCCACGCTGACCAGCACCGCGTGTGCCGCCTGGTGGTCGAGGTCGAGCTTGATCTGCTCGTACGCCCGCTCCACCAGGAACGGCGCGTAGCTGTGCACGATCGGCCGTAACCCGGTCAGCGCCAGCCCACCGGCCACCCCGAGCATCAACTGCTCCCGGATGCCGACGTTGAGCACCCGGTCGGGGTGTCGTCGGGCGGCGGGGGAGAACGCGTCGGCGGAGATGTCGGCGAGCACCAGCGCGGTACGCGGATCCTCGGCAAGGAGTTGCGTGGTGGTCTCGATGAAGCTGTCCCGCATGGCTACTCCCCGCTCTCGACGACCGCGACGACGACGTGCGGCCGGGGTCCGTGGTGCCCGGTCAGGGCGGTGTGCAGCGCGTCGTGGTCCCGTCCGTCGACCGTGGCGGCGGTCCACCCGTTCACCGTGAAACGGGTGGCCACGCCACCGGGCCAGCCGTGTGTGGCGGAGGAGTTGTCGACCACGATCGCGGTCAGGTTGGGCAGACCGGTCCCGCCCGCGTACGCGATCGCCTCGTGGTTCGATCCCTCGTCCAGCTCGGCGTCACCGAGCAGGACGTACACCCGGGTGTCGAGCAGTCCCTGGGCGCGCAGCCCGAGCGCGGTCCCGACGGCCAGGCCGAGACCGTGCCCGAGCGAACCGGAGCCGATCTCGACTCCGGGGACCAGCGTCCGGTCCGGGTGGTCGCCGAGCCGGCTGTCCGGCCCGCCCTGGTCGTCCAGCCAGTCGAGCGGCACGAACCCCTTGGCGGCGAGCACCGCGTAGTAACCGGCGACCGCGTGTCCCTTGGAGAGCAGGAAACGATCACGAGCCGGGTCGTCGACAGTGTCCGGGGTGATCCGGAGGACCCGGTCGTAGAGCACCCAGAGCACGTCGACGGTCGAGTGGACGTTGGCACCGAATACGCGGCCGGCGCGGATCCGTTCCAGCAGCGGAGCGACCGGCGAACGGCCGTCGAGCGGCGCGGCGGCCTCGGCGACCCGGGCGGTGGTGGCGAGAGTAGTCATGCGGATACTCTGCAAGTTGAAGTTAGGTTCAATTCAAGGCGGTGTGATGCAGGAAGCCCTCACCATCGGTCAGCTCGCCGATCGCAGCGGCGTGGCACAGTCGGCTCTGCGCTACTACGAGCGGATGGGGCTGATCCGCGCCGACCGCACCGGCGGCAACCAGCGTCGCTACCATCGGAGCGAACTGCGCCGGGTGGCGTTCATCCGGATCTCGCAGCAGGTCGGCATCTCGCTGGACGAGATCCGGGCCGCGCTCGACTCGCTGCCCGCCTCCCGGACGCCGACCGCCGAGGACTGGACCCAGCTCTCCACCGCGTGGCGCGACCGGCTGGACGAGAAGATCAGGCTGCTCGCCAAGCTCCGCGACGATCTCGACGGTTGCGTCGGCTGTGGGTGCCTCTCGCTCCAACGCTGCGCGCTCAACAACCTCGACGACCGGCTCGGCGCCGAGGGCCCCGGCCCCCGACTCGCGCTGCCGAACACGCCGGCGTGTCAGACGTCGCTGCCGGCGCCTAGCTGACGGTGAGCAGCACCTTGCCGAGGTGCTCGTTCGACTCGACCAGCCGGTGCGCCTGGGCCACCTCCGTGATCGGCAGCCGCCGGTCCACGACCGGGCGGACCCGGTCCGCCTCGACCAGCGGCCAGACCTCGTCGCGTACCCCCTGCACGATGGCGGCCTTCTGGTCCAGCGGGCGGGCCCGCAGCGCGGTGGCCGCCACCGTGCCCCGCTTGGCCAGCAGCGCGCCGAGGTCCAGCTCGGTCTTGCGGCCACCCTGCATGCCGATCACCACCAGCCGCCCGTCCGGCGCCAGCGCGGCCACGTTCCGGCCGAGGTAGGACGCGCCCATGATGTCGAGTACGACGTCCGCGCCCCGTCCGTCGGTGACCCGCCGGACCTCCTCGACGAAATCCTGCTCCCGGTAGTCGACCAGGTGGACCGCGCCCAGCTCACGCAGCCGGGGATGCTTCGCCGCCCGCGCGGTCGCCACCACCGTGGCCCCGAGCGCGGTGCCGAGCTGGATCGCGAACGTGCCGATGCCGCTGCCGCCACCGTGCACCAGCAGCGTCTCGCCCGCCGACAGCCGGGCCACCTGCACCACGTTCGACCAGACCGTGCACGCCACCTCGGGCAGCGCGGCAGCGTCGACCAGGTCGACCCCCGCCGGCACCGGCAGCAGCTGCCCCGCCGGCACGGCCACCCGCTCCGCGTACCCGCCGCCGGCCAGTAACGCACAGACCTCGTCACCGACCCGCCATCCGCTGACGTCCGCGCCGGTGGCGCTCACCACACCCGAACATTCCAGTCCCGGGTACGCGGGCGCACCCGGCGGCGGCGGATAGTGCCCCTGCCGTTGCAGCAGATCGGCCCGGTTCACCGCCGTGGCCCGTACGTCGACGATCACCTCGTCCGGTCCCGGCTCCGGGTCGGGCACCTCGTCCCAGCTCAGCACCTCCGGCCCACCGGGCTCGGCAATCACGATCGCGCGCATAGCCCAGTCTTACCCGATCGACGTGCTGTTCCACGCCCTGGCCGCCCCCTGGCCGGCGAAATTCGGGCCGGCGGAGCACAGTGGAGTCGCGTGACCGACCGCCGCGACGGCCACGCGGTCGGGGGTGGCTCGCCCCTTCGCCGATCTGCCGGACGTGGCAGACTGTGCACGGCCGCGCCGTGCGTGGCACCGGGAGGGTTCGCCTAGTGGCCGATGGCGCTGGTCTTGAAAACCGGTAAGGCAGCGATGTCTTCGTGGGTTCGAATCCCACACCCTCCGCTCACCCTCCACCCGCGCGCTCATTCGGACCCGCACCCGTCCACGCGCCCGCACCCGTCCACGCGCCCGCACCCGTCCACGCGCCCGCACCCGTCCACGCG
>NZ_SISL01000500.1:0-4134 GCF_004307965.1 Verrucosispora sp. SN26_14.1
ATGGGTATACGAGACCGCCGACGGTCTCGGCGGCGAGGGCCCGGCCCCCGGCGGCAAGCCGCTGGACCGCTCCTCGAAGCCGGAGGCCGCCGCCGAGATGGAGGCGAAGTCCCAGACGATGCTCTGACGTGTATCAGGATCGTGGCGGCGTGGCTGTTCGTGCGTCGGCGTGTCGAACAGCCACACCGCCACGATGAGGGGTCTCCCGGCCGGTCACTTGAGGATCAGGCGGTTGGTCTGCTCGAAGACGTCCAGGTCGGCGAGGGTCTCCAGGACGCTCGCGGAGAGCGGCTGCGGCAGCGCCTCGCGGTGGAAGAAGGCGGCGTCGGTGGTCTCCTCGGTGACCCGGGCCAGCCGCCCGTCCCACTCCTCGACCCGGAACGCGGTGGTGAAGATCTGGTACGTGTGGCCGTACATGTTGGTGTTGGTGCGGTCGGGTCCGGTGTAGAGGGCGAACGCGCTGACCCGAAGCGCCCGCAGTCCGGTCTCCTCGCGTACCTCCCGCACGGCGCAGTCGGCGATCGACTCGCCCAGCTCCATCGCGCCGGCGGGCATCGCCCACTGGCCGTTGTCGGAGCGGCGGATCAGCAGGATCCGTGCGTCGCTGTCGCGGACCACGGCCCGCGCGCCGACGAACATCAGTGTCCGGTCACCGGCCAGGGCGCGTAGCTGCCCGACGTACGAATCAGCCCAGGAGATGCTCACCCGGACAAAGTACGGGGGTTCTCGCGATGGATGTGTCGGAACTGGCCACGCCGTAACGTTTCCGGGCGCATCATCGCCGTTAGGAGTGGGCGGCTCTCGAAGACCTCACTCCCGGTGGGTGGCCCCGGCGTTCGCACCGCGCCGGGGCCACCCGTTCCTTTGCGGGGCGACCCGCACAGTCAGTATTGCGAAACTTGTTCGCGTCTGTCCCCGTGATGGGGAAATAATCCCAGCTCAGGCGCTATTCGCTGGTGTCGACCAGGACCTTCCCGACGACCGAGTCCTCCACGGCGCGATGCGCGTCGGCGGTCGCCGACAGCGGAAAACGGTGCAACGGCAGACCGGCCTCCTCGCCCACCCGGATCCCGCCCTGGGCGGCAGCCGCCGCCACGTCCACCACCGCCTGCGCCTTCGCCGCCTTCGGCACGGTGTAGACCAGCACGAACTGCCACCGGGCGTTCGGCACCAGCAGCGGCCCGATCGGCAGGGTCACCTCCGCCCCGCCGTCGTCCGCGTACACGCAGACCACCCCGCCGGGCCGCAGCAGACGTACGTCGGCGGCGGCGTTGCGGGCCGGGGCCACCTCGACGATGCCGTGGACCCCGTCGGGCGCGACCTTGCGGACCTCCTCCACCACGTCCTGCTCCCGATAGTTGATCACTACCGAGGCTCCGGCCGCTGCGGCGAGCTGGGCCTTCTCCGCGCTGCTGACCGTGGCGATCACGCAGGCGTCGGCCCAGGACGCGAGTTGGATCGCCGCGTTGCCGACCGCACCCGCCCCGCCCTGCACCAGCACCGTGTGATCGCTCAACGCGCCCGGACCCAGGCTGTCCGGCAGGTACTCGCCGGAGGTCAGGCAGCGGTGCGCGGTCAGGAACGGGATACCCAGGCAGGCACCCAGCTCGAACGAGGCGTCGCCGATCCGTACCGCCTGCCGCACCGGCACCACCGTGTACTCGGCGGCGGTGCCCCAGGGCCGCTGCCAGGCGGCCTCCCAGACCCACACCCGCTCGCCCACCAGCTCCCGGTCGACGCCCTCGCCGACCGCCTCGACCACCCCGGCGCCGTCCTGCCCGGGCGTCTGCCAGCCCGCCGGCAACGGGCCCTGGCGGCGGGCCTTCCAGTCGGTCGGGTTCACCCCGGCGCAGGCGATCCGGACCAGCACCTCGCCCCGCCCGGGTTCCGGCACCGGCCGATCCACCACCTGGAGCACCGTCGGGTCGCCGGTGCGCTCGTACACGACCGTCCTCATCGCGCCCTCCTCGACTCGGCGTGGGCGCCGTTGGCGTTACCCGACCCGGCGGCACCCATGCCGACGGAGGTCAAGCAGCCGTTCCGAGCACGACCTTCGCGTAGGCCGGAGAGCGGTCGGTGCCGGTTCAGCCGAGCCGGTCGACGAACTCCGGGGTCAGCTCGCCGACGGAGTCGAGCACCGCCGCCGCCATCCGCTGCGCGTCCGGATCCAGCGGGTACGACCCGTGCGGCACCGCCACCACGATCATCCCGGCGGCGGCGGCCGACCGGATGCCGTTGGAGGAGTCCTCCACCGCGACGCACCGGGCCGGGTCGACCCCGAGGCGTTCCGCCACGGTCAGGTACACGTCCGGCGCCGGCTTGCCGCGGGCCGTCTCCTCGGTGGACAACGTGCTGCCGAACTCGCCGGTCAGGCCGGTGGCGGTCAGCGCCGCCGCGATCAGCCGGGTCGGCGACGAACTCGCCAGCCCCAGCGGCCACCGCGCGGCCACCCGGCGCACCACCTCGTCCGCCCCGTCGATCAGCGGTACGCGTTCGGCGTACCGCCGGCTCATCTCCTCGACCACCTCGGTGGCGACCTGCGCGGCGGTGCGCCGTACGCCCAGTTCACCGCTGAGGTACTCGGCCCACTCGCCGGTGCTCATCCCCATCAGGCGGCGCTGGGTGTCCGGCTGCCAGGTCCCGCCCTGCGTCGCCACGTACGCGCGGCGGACCTCCTCCCAGACCGGCTCGGAGTCCACGATCACGCCGTCCAGGTCGAAGATCACCGCATCCACCACGACACCATCCTGCCGCACCCACCGCCGCTTGAAAGGAAGGGCCCCCTGCTAACGCCTCGTGTATAGGAAGGGACCCCTCCTAACATCCGAGCCGCGACGCACCCGGCGGCGTAGGTCGGGCGGTGCGCTGCCGCCTACCGGGCCGGCAGGCCGATCGGGCTGTCCGGCGGGACGACCCGGTGGGCGGCCACGGCGATCGGGTCGAGCAGTTCGCGCAGTCGTTCCGTGAGCGTCGGGCCCAGCGCCTGCCAGGGGCGTGCGGCAGCGTGGTCGGTGGCCTCCTCGACGGCCCGGAAACCGGCGCGACCACGGTCGGTGGGCTTGCCGTCGGGCGTCAGCCAACCCCGGTCGGCCAGCCGCTTCCGCGCCTGCGCCCACTCCTGCTCCGACCAGCCCCGGCCGAGCAGGTTGGCGGGCGGCATGTCGACCGCGACCCGCCAGGCCAGCGCCTCCACCGGATCGAGGTCGGCGGCGACGAGGGCCGCCACATGCCCGTCACCGCGATGCTCGCGCAGGGTGGTGGCGGCCTGCCAGAGCCGGGCCAGCGGGTACTCACCGCGCGGCAGCGCGGCGTTGGCTGAGCCGAGCACCCGACCGGCGGTCCCCGCCTCGTCGGCGGCGGCGGACAACAACTCGGCGGCCTCGGCCAGGTGCTGCTCGGGCAGCTCGTAGACCAGTTCGGCGAGGGCCTGCACCGCCCCGGTCAGGCGGGAGCGCAGTGCCTCCTCGGGCCCGGCCAACTGCCACACGGCGGGCAGGGCCCGCGCCACCATGTGCGGGGCGAAGGTGAAGAAGGCCGCGACCACCGGGGCGGGACCGGTCGGCCCGAGCGGCGCGGCCCGACCGGCGAAGTACCCCCGCCAGTACCCGCGCAGCCCGACCGCCTCGTAGGCGGCGCGGGCGCGCGGGTGGAAGTAGGTGACGGCGTGTACCGGCTCGTAGTGCGTCCACATCAACCGGGCCGTCCGCCCGGGCTCGTCCGCCGTCGCCACCGTCATCTCCTACTGGGCGGCGAGGATGTCCACCACGAAACGCAGCGGACCGGCTGGACGGCCACCCGCGGCGTCGTTGCCGTACGCCTGCTCGGCCGGGATGTCGAGCTGCACCCGGCTGCCGACCTTCACCCCGACCAGGCCCTTGTCCCAGCCCTCGATGACCTGTCCGACGCCGATCGGGAAGGTGGCCGGCTCGCCCCGCTCCCAGGAGGAGTCGAACTGCTCGCCGTTGGCGAAGAGCACGCCCACGTAGTTCGTGGTGATCGACTGCCCGGCGGTGACGGCCGGTCCGGTGCCCTCGATCAGCGGGGTCACGGTGAGCTTGGTCAGCTCGCCCTCGCCCGCGGCCACGGTCGGCTTGGTGCCGAGCGCCGGGTCCGCGCCCTCGGGCAGCTGCGGGG
>NZ_SISL01000501.1:0-4098 GCF_004307965.1 Verrucosispora sp. SN26_14.1
GCGGTGGACGGCGCGCTCGACGGGGCGTCCGACGGGACCGGTGGGGTGGCTGCGGTGGCCGGCGCGCTGGCCGGGGGCGGCGCGCTCGTCGGGTCGGCGGCGGACGGCTGTTCCTTCTCCCCACCACCGCAGGCGGTGAGGGCGGCGGTGACCGCGACGAGGACGAGGGCTGGCAGGATCCGGTGGCTCACTCAGAGCAGTCTGCCGGGCGGACGTCGCGGTGTGCAGTGGCCGGTCGGTCAGGCGGCCTGTCACCTATCCGGCACCGACACCGGACCGTACGATGCGGTGCCGTGACCAGCAGCGTGGATCGGGTCGTCTCGTTCACCACCGACTACGGCCTGACCGACGGATTCGTGGCGGCCTGCCACGGGGTGATCACCCGGCTCGCCCCGACGGTGCGGGTGATCGACGTGACGCACCTGGTGCCACCGGGCGATGTCCGGCGGGGCGCGACGGTGCTCGCCCAGACGGTGCCGTACCTGCCTGGCGGCGGCGTACACCTGGCCGTCGTCGACCCGGGGGTGGGTACGGCCCGGCGGGGTGTCGCGCTGGCCACGCCCGGGGGCCTGCTGGTGGGGCCGGACAACGGCCTGTTGTGCGACGCGGCCGACGCGTTGGGTGGGGTGCGCGCCGCAGTGGAGCTGACCGATCCGACGTGGTGGGGCGCCCGGGTCTCCGCCACGTTCCACGGCCGGGACGTGTTCGCGCCGGTGGCGGCCCGGCTGGCCACGGGAGCGCCGATGGCGCAGGCCGGTCCGGCGGTCGGTCCGGAGACGCTGGTACGCCTGCCGGAGCCGGTGGTCGAGTCGACGCCGGACGGCTTCGTCGCCGAGGTGTTGACCGTGGACAACTTCGGCAACGTGCAGGTGGCGGCGTCGGCCGACCTGCTCGCCCCACTGCCGGCCCGGTTACGGGTACGCCCGCACGACGCCGAGCCGGTGCGGGAGGCGGTGCACGGACGGACGTTCGGCGACGCGCCCGTCGGCGGGCTGGTGGCGCATGCCGACTCGGCCGGCCTGGTGGCGCTCTCGGTCAACGGGGGACGCGCTGTGGACCTGCTCGGGGTGGTACCGGGTAGGCTGCTGCGGGTGTGGGCGGCCCCCACCGACGAGGTGCCCCGCGCCACACGCCCGTGACGTCTACTGTGGAAAGCTGTTCGGGTGAACGATCGCTGGGTTCCCGCCGCCTGCCCCTGCTGCGCGTACCGGACCGGCGGCGGCACCTGTCCGGTCTGCTTCTGGACCGACGACGGTCAGGCCGACGCCGACGCGGACGTGGTCCGTGGCGGCCCCAACGGCGACCTGAGCCTGTCGCACGCCCGGCTGAACTTCGCCGTCTACGGTGCCTGCCACCCCCGCTACCAGGACGCGGTCCGGGGCCCCCGTCCGGACGAGCTGCCCTGAGCCCAGGCCGGGCCGGCGTGGGAGGACACCGGCCCGGCTCCGCGCGCGGGATTCAGCAGCGCGGCACCGTGGGGCCCCAGACCGCCGAGACGTACGCGTGGCTGACGAACTGCCCGCTGGCGAGTCGGTTCCACCGGTTGGTGGTGCGGTACGGCCCGGTCACCGTCTGCCCGGTCACGTAACACTCGACGGGCACGTGGGAGTAGCGGGCGGCCAGTCCCCGGCTGGCGTAGCCGGTGCCGGCTCCGGCGCGGATGTTCAGCGGCCCGTCACCGATCACCGCCCGGCTGCCGGTGCCGGTCCAGAGGTAGGCGACGTCGACCCAGGTGTTGGTGGTCAGTTGCAGCCCGTCCCAGAAGGTGCCGTCGGCGAGGTCTATTCCGGCCGGGTTCAGCACCGTACGCCCGAACTGGTCCCGCCCGCCGTTGTAGCCGTTCTGGTAGGCGGCCTGTGCCTGCGGGCGTCCCTGCGGCAGGTCCTTCCAGTTCTCCCGCACCGCGCTGGGGTTCCAGTAGTCGTCCCGGGTGTTCCACGGTCCGACGTCCCAGACCGGCGCGTACGTGCAGCGGCTGCCGCTGGTGGTGCAGACCCGGACGGTGTAGTCGCCGCTGTTGCGCGGGGAGAGGCTCCGCCGCGACGGCAGCGCCACGAAATGGTCGCGGGGCGCGACCGTGTGCCCGTTGGCGGTCACCTCGCCGACCAGGCCGATCCGGGTGGTGTAGACCCGGTAGACGCGGCCGGGCGTGGCGGCGGCGACGGCCACCCCGCCGGTGTCGGCGGTGAACCGGACGGCGCGGACCTCGGCGGTGGCTCCGGCCGGACCACCGGTGAGCACCACCCGGGTCTGCACCCGCCCGATCGGCCGGTCGAACACCGCCGCCGGTACGGCGTCGCGCCATTCGGTCCAGCCGGTGTCGTGCCAGCCGCGCACCTGGACGCTCGCCGTGGCACCGGCCCGGGAGGTGGCGGTCACCTCGGCCCGGAACCGGGTGGCCGGGCTGCTCAGGGTACGCGGCGCAGCCACCAGCATCCCTTCGGCGACGGCGCTGCGGCGGATCGGTACGCCGGGCGGACGGGCGTCGGCCAGCCGCAGCCCGGACCGGGTGTGCCGGACGTTGACGTCGTCGGCGTCGACGGTGGACAGGGCGGCGTTCCACCGGTCGGCGCGGGCGGCCGAGGCGGGCGCGGGGGGCGCCAGGGTGACGACCAGGACAGCGGCCAGGACAGCGGCCGGCGCGATCGCCGGTCGCGATAGACGAATGCGATTCATTCGTTTTCCTCCTCAGATCTCCCCGATAATGCTCATATAGGAAGATCGAACCGAAGTGACATACAAATAGCGATACACGCGAATTCGGCTCGGGTGAGGGAGGATGGTGGGGTGCCCGAAGGTGACACCGTGTGGAACACCGCCCGCGTCCTGGACCGCGCCCTGGCCGGCACCCGGCTGACCGGCAGCGACTTCCGGGTGCCGCGACTGGCCACCACCGACCTGACCGACTTCGCGGTCCGGGAATGCGCCAGCCGGGGCAAACACCTGCTGCTCCGCCTGACCGCCCCCACCAGCGCCGCCCCGACCGGGGTCACTCGCGCCGGCCACACCCAGGAGCACTGGACGCTGCACTCGCACCTGCGGATGGACGGCACCTGGCGGACGTACGCGCCGGGGGAACGCTGGACGGCCCGCCCGGCGCACCTGATCCGGGTGGTGTTGCGGGCCTCCGCCGCGACGGCCGTCGGCTACCACCTGCACGACGTGGCGCTGGTGCCCACCGCCGAGGAGGACCACCTGGTCGGGCATCTCGGCCCCGACCTGCTCGGCGCGGACTGGGATCCGGCCGAGGCGGTACGCCGGCTCGCCGCCCATCCGGACACCGCCGTCGGAGTCGCCCTGCTCGACCAGCGCAACCTGGCCGGGGTCGGCAACCTCTACAAGTGCGAGGTGCTCTTCCTGCGCGGCGTGCATCCGCGTACGCCGGTCCGACAGGTGCCCGACCTCGACGGCCTGGTCCGGCTGGCGCAGGAGCTGTTGGCCGCGAACCGGGGGCGGTGGACACAGAGCAGCACCGGATCGTTGCGGCGGGGCCAGACCAGCTACGTCTACGGACGCCGGGCACAGCCCTGCCGCCGCTGCGGCACCGCGATCCGCAAGGAGGAGCTTGGCGAACGGGTCACCTACTGGTGTCCCGTCTGCCAGCCCGTCACCTGACGCGGGCAGGCGTGGAAGTTCCGCCGGTCCGGATGCAAGTTCCACGGGTGTCTGCGCAGGTGGCGGGCCGGGTCGGAGTGGCGCAGCCGACACGCCGGGTGGCCACCAGATAGGGACGATTGGGTACTTCCTAACCGGCCCCGGATGGTCGCATGCTGCGATTGAGCGCTCACGGAACGTCAAAGTCGCGCGCCGGGCCCGCCACATCGCGGTGGGGGCCGCCGCGCCCCGACCCCGGGGAGAGCCATGGCCGTGTTCCGCAGATTCCGGTCGACCTGGCGGGATCGCGCCACCCGCAACGGCGAGTCGAGCCCGGGGGCCGTCCCCGAAGCCCGCACCGGCCCGGAGCAGACGGACCCCGGTTCCACCCCGACCTCACCGACCCCGCAGAGTGCACCGCACTACCAGGCGCAGAGCGCGCCGCCGGCCCCGGCGGAGAAGTCACCCACCGTGCCGGGCCGGACGGCACCGCCCGCACCGACC
>NZ_SISL01000502.1:0-4086 GCF_004307965.1 Verrucosispora sp. SN26_14.1
GCCCGCCGCCCAGCGGGAGGCCCGGGTCGCCGCCGTGCTGGACCGGATGGAACTCGACCGGTCCATCCTGCGGCGCTACCCGCACGAACTCTCCGGCGGTCAGGCCCAGCGCATCGGTATCGCCCGCGCCCTGGTCGGCGAGCCCGACCTGATCGTCTTCGACGAGCCCACCTCGGCCCTCGACGTCACCGTGCAGGCCCAGATCCTCGACGTGATCGCCGACGTCACCGCCGACACCGACCGGGCCTCGGTCTTCATCTCGCACGACCTGGCCACCGTCCGGGGCTTCGCCGACCGGGTGGCGGTGCTCTACCTCGGTCGCGTGGTCGAGGAGGGGCCCGTCGACGTCGTGTTCGACGACCCTCGCCACCCCTACACCCGGGCACTGCTGGCCAGCGCGCCGCGACTCGGCGCGCCACCCGCGTCCGTCGCGGGGGTGGAGCTGGTCAAGGACCTGGAGGAGACCGACGCGGCCACCGGCTGCGCGCTCGCCGCCCGGTGCCCCTTCGTCACCGACACCTGTCGCTCCCAGCCGCAGGAACTTCAGTCGTACGGCGCGAGCCGGGCCGCCTGCTGGCGTGTCCCGGAACTTCCCGCCCTGATCGGAAAGCAGGCCGACACGCCATGACCCGTCGTCCCATCCGGCTGGCCGTCGACATCGGCGGCACGTTCGTCGACGCGATGGAACTGGACACCCGGACCAACCGGGTGCGCTTCCGCAAGGCGTCCACCACCCCGGCCCGTCCCGCCGACGGGGTGCTCGCCGCCATCGAGGCGCTCGGCACCGACCTGGCCGAGGTGGAGCTGTTCACGCACGGCACCACGCTGGGACTCAACGCGGTGCTGGAACGGCGCGGCGGCCGGACCGGGATCATCACCAACGAGGGCTTCCGCGACATCTTCCTGATCGGCCGGGGCAACGTGCCCTCCGACCACATGTACGACTTCCAGTACCAGCGCCCGCCGAGCCTGGTGCAGCGCCGCTTCACCGCCGGGGTGCGCGGTCGCCTCGACCACCGGGGCCGGGTGGTGGAGGAGCTGGACCCGGAGAGCGTCCGCGCCGCCGCCCGCACGCTGGTGGTGGACCAGCAGGTGACCTCGATCGCCATCTGTTTCCTGCACTCGTTCCTGGACCCCACCCACGAACGCGAGGCGGCCCGGCTGATCCGCGAGGAGTTCCCCGAGGTCAGCCTCTCGCTCTCCACCGACATCGTGCGCGAGTACCGCGAGTACGAGCGGACCAGCACCACCGTGCTGGAGGCGTACATCCGGCCGATCTTCGAGCGGTACGTCGACGAGTTGGAGTCCGGTCTCGCCGAGCGGGGCTTCACCGGACAGTTCCTGATCATGCGCTCCGGCGGTGGATCGATGACCAGCGCGGTGGCGAAGACGTCACCGACGCACACCGTGCTGTCCGGCCCGGCCGGTGGCATCGTCGGTGCCGCGTACCTCGCCTCGGAGCTGGGCCGGGAGCGGCTGCTGACGTTCGACATCGGCGGCACCTCGCTGGACGCCTGCGTCATCGAGAGCGGCACCGCCGTGGCCGCGTACGAGGCGCAGTTGGAGCACTTCCCGCTGCTGATCCCGACGTACGACATCCGGACCATCGGTGCCGGTGGCGGCTCGATCGCCTGGCTGGACCGGGGGCTGCTGAAGGTGGGGCCCCAGAGCGCCGGGGCCGACCCGGGACCGGTCTGCTACGGCCGGGGCGGCACCCGACCGACCGTCACCGACGCGGCGGTGGTGCTCGGCTACATGGACCCGGACCGGTTCCTCGCCGGCACCATGGGCCTGCACGACCAGGCGGCGCGGGCGGCGATCGACGAGCAACTGGCGCAGCCGCTCGGGCTCGACGCCACCTCCGCCGCCGCCGGAGTCTTCGACGTGCTGCTGGCCCGTACGGTGGGCGCGGTCCGCCAGATCACCGTGGAGCGGGGGCACGACCCCCGGCACTTCTCGCTGCTGGCCTTCGGCGGTGCCGGGCCGCTGCTGGCTCCGTTGCTGGCCCGCGAGATGGGCATCGGCGAGGTCGTCGTGCCGTTTGCGCCGTCCGGCTTCTCCGCCTGGGGCATGCTGTCGGCGGACATCGTGAACGACTTCAGCCGTACCGTGATGGCCGGCCTCGACGAGGTGGGGCTGGACGAGCTGGAGGAGCTGTTCAAGGCCGTCGAGGCGGAGGCGGTCGCCTCGCTGGTGGAGCAGGGCGTGCCGGCCGACCAGGCCGTGCTGGAGCGCCAGTTCGAGGTGCGCTACCTGGGCCAGGAGCACAGCCTGATGGTGACCGTCGGGTCGACGCTGGATCGTGACGCGGTGCGCGGCGCCTTCGACGAGGTGCACCGGGCCCGCTACGGCCACACCATGGACAATCCGCTGCAACTGCTCAACCTGCGGGTCCGGGGCATCGGCCGGACCACCCGCCCGGAGCTGGGCACCCACCCGCGCGGCGACGGTGACCCGTCCCGGGCGCTGCTCACCCACCGCGACGCGTACGACTTCGGCTCGCGCGCGGTGGTCCCGTTCGCGGTGTACGACCGGGCTGCGCTGGAGCCGGGCGACACGTTCAGCGGTCCGGCCCTGGTCGACGAGGGCACCTCCACCACGGTCGTGCCCAGTGGCCAGCGCGTCACCGTCGACGAGCACCGCTACCTGCTGGTCACCCTGGAGGAGTCGGCATGACCACACTGGACGGAGCGCAGGTCGAGGTCGTCCGCAGCTATCTGCTGTCGGCGGCCGAGGAGATGCGGGCCACCCTGATCCGGACCTCGTTCAACCCGGTCATCTACGAGGTGCACGACTTCGGCCTGTCGATCTACGACGCCGACCTGCGCCTGGTCGCCGAGGCCACCGGGCTGACCTTCTTCCTCGGCGCGAACGACTTCTCGCTGGCCAAGGGCGTGGAGTACGTGGGTCGGGAGAACCTGCACCGGGGTGACGTGGTGCTGCTGAACTACCCGTACTGGAACGCCGCGCACGCGTACGACGCGACGCTGTTCGCGCCGGTGTTCCGCCCCGACCCGGCGGACGCCGACGCCGACGGCGACCTGGTCGGGTTCCTCTGTGTCCGGGCGCACTGGATGGACCTGGGGGCGAAGGACCCGGGGTACGTGTTGGACTCGACGGACATGCACCAGGAGGGGTTGATCTTCCCGGGGACGAAGGTGGTGTCCCGGGGTGTGCCGGTGCGGGAGATCCACGAGTTGATCCGGTTCAACTCGCGGATGCCGGACGCGGTGCTGGGTGATCTGCACGCGCAGATCGCCGCGCTGCGTACCGGCGAGCGTCGACTGCTGGAGATCATCGAGAAGTTCGGCCGCGACACCGTCTCCGCCGCCGTCGACCACATCATCGCCGACGGTGAGGCCCGCACCCGGGCCGCGCTGGCCACCCTCCCGCAGGGCACCTGGACGGCCGAGGACTGGGTCGACGACGACGGCATCACCGAGGACCCGGTCAAGATGCGGGTCACGGTCACCGTCAGCGACGAACGTTTCGTGGTGGACTTCGCCGGCTCGGCATCGGCCACCCGGGGGCCGATCAACATGCCGTTCGGTGCCACCGAGGCGATCTGCAAGGTCGTCCTCAAGTCGCTGACCTCGCCGGACGAGCCGTCGAACGCCGGCACCGTCGCCCCGCTGGAGGTACGCGCCGAGCCGGGCACCCTGTTCCACGCGGTCTACCCGCAGCCGACCTTCACGCTCTGGACCGGCATCGTCGCCGTCGAGTTGATCCTCAAGGCGTTGGCGCAGGGGATGCCGGAGCGGTTGCCGGCGTCCAGTGGTGGTGACGTGCCCGGGTTCATGATGGTCGGCGCGCACCCGGAGACGGGTCAGATCTTCGCGGTGAGCAACAACGACCTGGTCGGCTGGGGCGGCACCCCCGAGCACGACGGCATGGAGGCCGCCACCCACGTCTCCGGCAGCACCGGGCGGGGCACGCCGATCGAGGTGATGGAGGCCCGCACCGGGATGTTCTTCGAGCGGGTGGAGATTCGGACGGATTCGGGTGGTGCGGGGCGGTTCCGGGGTGGGTGTGGGTTGCGGCGGGATATTCGTTTCGTGTCGTCGGGGGAGTTTCTTTCGGTGATCA
>NZ_SISL01000503.1:0-4078 GCF_004307965.1 Verrucosispora sp. SN26_14.1
GGCCTGCTCGCCACCAGGTCGGCGGCGAGCAGGCCCACGGCGACGAGCCCGAGGAGCGCCACCGGCAGGCCCGGCAGCAGGCCCCGGCCGAACCGGGACAGCGTCTGCCGGGCCGTCGGCCAACTGCCGGTGGCGAGCCAGTCGTGCACGGCCGCGCTGGCGGTGCCGACCGAGGCGCCGGCGGTCAGCACCGGCAGCGCGGTGAGCACCGTCAGGATGCCGACCAGCGCCAGGTCGGCGGCGTCGCGGACGGTGTCCCGCCAGTCACGGCGCGGCGGGCGCCGATGGTCGTCGTCAGCCCTTGAGTCCACTGGTGTTGATCCCCTCGACGAGCATCCGTTGGAAGGCCACGAAGAACACGAAGACCGGCAGCAGGGACAGCACCGACATGGCGAACATCGGCCCCACCGCGCTCTGGCTGGTCGAGTCGATGAACAGGGTCAGCGCCACCGGCACCGTGTAGTCGCTCAGGCTGGACAGGAAGACCAGTTGCCGGAAGAAGTCGTTCCAGGTCCAGATGAACGAGAAGATCGCGGTGGTGACCAGCGCGGGCCGGCTCAGCGGCAGGATGACGTGCCGGAAGATGCCGAACGCGTTGGCGCCGTCGATCCGGGCGGCCTCGTCCAGTTCGCGCGGGATGCTCCGCATGAACTGCACCATCAGGAAGACGAAGAACGCCTCGGTGGCCAGGAACTGCGGGATCAGCAGGGGTAGGTACGGCCAGTCGCCGCCGACCAGGCCGAGGCTGCGGAACAGGATGTACTGCGGCACGATCAGCACGTGACCCGGTAGCAGCAGGGTGCCGATCATGACGGCGAACCACATCCCGCGCAGCCGGAACTTCAGCCGGGCGAAGGCGTACGCGGCCAGCAGGCAGCTCACCCCGTTGCCGACCACGGTCAGCAGGCTGACCATGGCGCTGTTGAAGAAGAACCGGCCGAAGCTGACGTCGAAGTTGCTCCACCCGTTGGTGTAGTTGCCCGGGGTGAACGTCTCCGGCAGCAGCCCGATGTTGTTGACGATCTCCTGCTGCGACTTGAACGACGTGCCGATCATCCAGATCAGCGGGTAGAGCACCACCGCGACGATGGCCAGCAGCACGATCAGCCGCAGCCAGGAGCGGCTGCGCGGGCGTTGCGGGCGGGTCGCCACGGGTGGCGCCACGGTGCTCGCCACCATCAGCGGTCCTCCCCGTCGGAGTAGTGCACCCAGAACCGGCCGGTGCTGAAGAAGACGACCGTGATGAGGGCGATGGCGATCAGGAACACCCAGGCCATCGCGGAGGCATAGCCCATCTCCAGGTCGGTGAAGCCGGTGATGTAGAGGTTCAGCGTGTACATCAGGGTCGAGTCGACCGGCCCGCCGGTGCCGTTGCTGAGCACGAACGCGGCGGTGAAGCCCTGGAACCCGTTGATGGTCTCCAGCACCAGGTTGAAGAAGATCACCGGGGAGAGCATCGGCAGCGTCACGTTGACGAACTTCCGGAACGCGCCCGCACCGTCCACCGACGCGGCCTCGTACAGCTCGGTCGGCACCTGCTTGAGCCCGGCCAGGAAGATCACCATCGGTGCGCCGAACTGCCAGATGGCCAGCACCATCAGGGTCTCCAGGGCCCAGTCCGGGTCGTTGACCCAGGGCTTGCCCTCGATGCCGAACAGCGCCAGGAAGGAGTTGAACGCCCCCTCCCGGTTGAACATGTTCACCCAGACGATGGCCAGCGCCACGCTGCCGCCGAGCAGCGACGGCAGATAGAACAGACCCCGGAACAGCCCGACCCCGCGCCAGGCCCGGTTGAGCAGCAGCGCCACGCCGAGGGCGGCGGCCAGTTTCAGCGGTACGGCGATGAGCGCGAAGCTGAGCGTGACCCGGACCGAGTGCCACCACGACGGATCGCTGGTGAACATCCGTTCGTAGTTGGCCAGCCCGACCCACTCCACCTCGGACCAGGGGGTGAGGATGTCGTAGTTGGTGAAGCTGAGGTAGAGCGACAACAGCATGGGCATCGCCGTGATGGCCATCAGACCGATGAGCCAGGGCGACAGGAAGACGTAGCCGGCCAGACCTTCCCCGTGCCGGATCCGTCCGGTCCCGCGCCGGGTGGCGTCGGGCCGGACGGATCCGGTGCCGCGGCGGGTCGGGTCGGGCGCCGTGGTCAGGGCCACGAACTGCTCCTCTCCGGGTTTCGCGGCGCCGTCAGGAGGCGATCGCTGCCTTGCTGGCCTCGACGAACTGCGCCGCGGCCTCGGCGGGGGTGGCCCGCCCGTACTGGGCGTTCTCGGCGGCCTTGGTCAGTTCGGCGCGGACCTTGCTGTGGCCCTTGATCGGCACCTGCGGCGCCTCGCCGAACGTCTCGGCCAGCGTGTTCTCGACCTCGATGGACTGCTTCATCGCCGGGTCGGTGGTGTCGTCGCTGACCACGCGGCGCAGGTCCATGTTGGAGGGCAGACCCCGGTCGGTGCCGAGCAGCTTGACCGCCTCCGGGTCGTTGGCCAGGAAGTTGATCACGTCCACCGCGACGTCCGCGTTCTTGCTGCCCCGGAAGACCGACCAGTACATCGAGGCGCGGGCCCACTGGGCGCTCGGGTCACCCGGGTACGCGACGACGCCCAACTCGTCGGCGGTGTTCTTCTTCAGCTCCGGCATCTGGTTGACCCAGACCCAGGAGGTGCCCGACTTGCCGGTCACCACGAGCTGCTTGGTGATGTCGGTGGCGTTGCCCTCGTGGATGATGTCCGGGGTCGGGGTGGCGCCCCGGTCCCGCGCGCCCTTCCACAGCTCGAACCACCTGGTCACGTCCTCGGCGGTGAAGCCCAGGTCGGTGCCGGCGTAGAGGTCCTTGCCCTGCTGACGCAGCCAGACCCAGAACGCCTTGTAGTCGGCGCTCGGGTCCTGGGTGCCGGGGACACCGGCCTTCTTGCTGACCTGCTCGGCCCAGGCGATGTGCTCCTCCCAGCTCATCCCGGTGGTCGGCTCGGGCAGCCCGTTCTTGGTCAGCAGCGTCTTGTTGTAGACCAGTCCCTGGGTGTTCTCCCCGGCGGCCAGGCCGGCGAGCTTGCCGTCTACCTCGCCGTACTGGAGCAGGCTGGGCGGGAACTTGCTGGTGTCGAGGTCGCCCGAGTCCGCGTACTTCTTCAGGTCCAGGGTGGCGTTGCGGGCGGCGTACTCGGCGAGGAAGTTGTCGTCGATCTGGAAGATGTCCGGCGGGTTGCCACCGGCGGTGAGCGTGGCCAGCTTGTCGAAGTAGCCCTGGTTGGCCTGCCAGACCTTCTCGAACGTGACGTCCGGGTTCTTCGTGGTGTAGAGGTCGAGGGCCTGCTCGGTGAGCTGGGCCCGGGCGTCACCGCCCCACCAGAAGATGGAGAGCTTGACCTTGCCGTCGGAGCCGGCGTCGTCACCGCCGCAGGCGGCGGCCGCGCCGACCAGCGGCAGGGCCACGACCGCGGCGAGCATGCCGCGCAGCAACCGTCGGCGGAGCAGAGGGGTACGGTAGGTGCGCCCGTCGGACGCGTTCGCGGTGGGGTGCGTTGCGGGGTGCATGTGCGCTCACTCCTTGGCGTTAGGAGGCGACGACGTCACCGGCGGCCACGATCGGGCTGCCCGGGTCCGCACGGCGATGCGGGCCCGGGCCTACGGCAGTGGCGCCAGGACGTTCCCGGCCGGCGTATGGTCCCGGCCCGGTGGAGTCGCGGATGACCAACTCGGTCTGGAGCATTACCTGTGCGGTGGTACGACGGACGCCGACTGTCGCCCCGGCACCGCTGCCCCGGCTGGTACGCGGGAGATCGGTGTCCTGTTGCAGCAACATGTCGACTGCCGTCCGGCCGGCGGCCGCGGTCGGCGTGGCCACCGTCGTCAGTTTGGGGCGGGTGAGCCGGCTCAGGCTGATGTCGTCGACCCCGACGACACTGATCTCCTGCGGCACCCCGACCCCGAGTGCGTCGAGCCCCTCCAGGAGCCCGATCGCGATCAGGTCGTTGTAGGCGAGCACGGCGGTGACGCCGGCCCGGCGGACCGGCTCCGCCTGGGCGAGGCCGCCGTGTTCGGTGGGCGGGTTGGGGCCGAGCACGGTCATTTCCGC
>NZ_SISL01000504.1:0-4075 GCF_004307965.1 Verrucosispora sp. SN26_14.1
GCTCCGCCCGCGGACCCGAGCGACCCGTCCCGCCCCACCGCGACCGACAGCCCGACCAGCACCGACAGCCCCGCAGGCACCGACAGCACGACGAGCACCGACAGCACCGACGCTACGACGAGCACCGACGCCACGCCGGATCCCGACACCGCGATCGGCGCGGACGCGCCGACGCGCGCCGGGACGACGCCGGACACGACGCCGGCCGAGGGCGCGGACGGGTCTGCCGGTACGCCGACGGACCGGCCCAGCCGGATGCCGGTCGCCCAGCGCCTGGCGACGGCGGTCGTCCTGCTCTTCGGCGTGGCGGCGGCGGTCACCGCCGGCCTGGCCGGCACCCCGGCGGGCGAGAACATCTCCTGGTGGTGGCCCGCCTCCACCGGTGCGGTCGCCGCCGTCGGCATGGCGGTGCTGACCGTGTGGACCTGGCGGCGGGTGCCGCCGAGCCGGCCCTCGGCGCCCGCCCCGAACGCCTGGCAGGCGCTGTACGCGTTGCTGATCTCCGGTGTGGCGGCGGCGGCCTCGCTCTACATCGCCCGCAACACCCCCGACGACGTCTACTACGTGGGCCGGTCGGTGTGGGTGGCGGAACGCGACATCGTGCCGCTCAACGACTTCCTGTTCAGCGAGAACGTCCTCCCGGCGATGGCGTCGCTGCCGCCGACCGCCAGCATCGAGGTGCTGGCCGGCGCGCTGGGCCGGTTCCTCGACATGCACGCCTCCTCGGCGACCTGGTTCCTGCTGCTGCCGGTGATGGCGGTGCTCGCCGTCCTCGCGCTCTGGCGGGTGGTGCACCGGTGGGCGCCGCGCCGTCCGGTGCTGGCCTTCACCGTGGCCGCCGCGTTCCTCGCGCTGGTCGCCGGCTCGGACGCCGCGCTGGGCACCTTCCACCTGCCCCGGCTGTACGAGGGCAAGGGCATGTTCGTGTCGGCTGTCGTGCCGTTGATGTGGTACTACCTGACCCGCTGGTTCGACGACGGGCGCAAGCGTCACCTGGTGCTCATCTTCGCGCTGTCGGTCACCGCCATCGGGCTGACCACCACGGCGGCGATCATCCTGCCGATGCTGGTCGGCGGGGCGGCGCTGATGATGCTGCTGGTCGGGCGCTGGAAGTCGGCACTGCTGGTCGGCGTCGTCGCCCTGGCGTACCCGGTCGGCTCGGTGGTGTTGACCCAGATCGTGCTGGGGCAGGGCACCGCGGACGGGGCGGACGCGGTCGCCTACGACGCCGCGTACACCTACCGGCGCACCTTCGAGATCGGCATCGTCGGCGTGATCGGCGGACTCGCCCTGTGGTGCGGTCCGCTGCTGGCCCGTCGTCGTACGGCGGGGCTGCTGGCCGCCGGCGGTGCGCTGACGCTGAGCGTGCTGATGGTGCCCGGGGTGCTGGAGTGGCTCGGCTCGCTCACCGGCATCTCGGTGGTGCTCTGGCGGGTGCCGTGGCTGCTCGCCCTGCCCGCGCTGATCGGGCTGCTCTGCACGGTCTGGCTGCCCACCCGGTTCCGTTCGGTACGCGCCCTGGTGGGCGTGGTGCTGGCCGGCTCGATGATCGCGTCGTTCGCCGTCTACGCCACTCCGATGTGGTCCGAGCGGAGCTGGGTGGAGATGCGCGACCGGCCGAGCTGGAAGATCCCGGAGCGGCGGCAGGTCATCGCGGAGTGGATCGTGACCCTCGACCGGCCGGACGGCTTCCTGCTCGCGCCGGCCACCATCATGCGGGCCATGCCGATGGTGACCAGTCAGGTCCGCGTCGTGCTGCCGCGCGACTTCTACCTGGTCGAGTACGACCTGGAGTCGCAGTTCGCGAAGGACCGGCTGCTGTTGACCCGGTTCTCCGACGGGGGACCGGCGGAGGGTCGACCGACCCGGGACGAGGTGGCCGAGGCGCTGGAGCGGCTGGACGTCGGGACGATCTGTGTCTACAACGGCAACCGGTTCGCCCGACGGACCGCGGCCCGACTCGGGTACGCCGAGTTCGCCGAGTTGCCGCCGCCGGTGCCCGACCAGCCGGGCGGGGTCACCTGTCTGCGTCGGAACTGACGCGTCCGGCGGATTTCGGGTCGGTTACGTGGACCGTCCGTTTCGAGTGATCGACGGTTTGGGCGAAAGATGCCGGATACCCGAGCGTTGTCCCGGCGAGGTTTCGCGTTAAGGTCGCAGCTACGCTGGCGGCCGTTCGAGGCGTATCCAGCCGGTCATCGATCTCGTTAGGGAGCGTACTCGTTGTTCGGCATGTTGAGTTCACGCGTGGGCGTCGCCGCGCGTGGCGCCCTGCTGGTGGCGTCCTACCTGGTGTTACTCGCCGCTGGCGCGTTCGGGTGGGTGGCCCTCTTCGCCGTCGCCGGAATGGCGGCGGTGTTGGGCGAGTTCGCCGTGGAACGGTGGTCACCGGCCACCGCGACCCTCCTGCAGAAGGTCGGCATCAACCGGGTCTACCGGCAGTTGGGCCGGGACCTGTCGGTGGTGGTGTTGGTCGCCTCCCAGGTGTCGCTGACCGGCACCGAGCTGACACTGCTGCTCCTGCTGCCCGCCGCGGTCTGGTTGGTCGCCGTCTTCGCCGGGGCGTTCAACCGGATGATCGACCGGCGCAACCCGGTCTCGGCCCTGGTCCGCAACATCGACCTGGGCCGGATGCGGTCCGCCCCCCGCCCGCCGGAGTGGGCCTCCGAGGTGGCCGGTGACCGGTTGCCGTGGGCGAACGTCCTGCTCATCCCGGCCGCCGTGGTGGCCGTCGTCGCCGACGACGTGACGCCGGTCTTCGTGGCAGGTCTGGTGGCCGTCGGGCTGGCCGGGGTGGTCGGCGGCATCGTCGCCTTCACCTGGCTGCGCGGCCGGGGCACCGGGCAGAGCCCGCAACTGCCGGCCGTGCAGAACTGGCTCAACAGCTACCGCCCGGAGGTGGCGCTCTACTTCGCCGGCCCGGCCAAGGACGTCTACCAGGCGAACATGTGGCTGGCGCCGATCGAGGCGCTGGGCCGTCGCGGGGTGGTGCTGATGCGCAGCCGGGACGCCTTCCTGGAGCTGGCCGACACCCGGCTGCCGGTGATCTTCGTGCCGGCCGCGCCGGATTTCATGAACCTGGACAAGAGCAGCATCCGGGCCACCCTGTACGCCGCCAACGTCGGGCCGAACATCCACATGCTGCGTGAGCCGGGCATGAAGCACGTCTTCGTCGGTCACGGCGACAGTGACAAGGCGGCCAGCGTCAACCCGTACAGCAAGGTGTACGACGAGGTCTGGGTCGCCGGCCTGGCCGGTCGGGAGCGGTACGCACGGGCCGGGGTGGGCGTGCTGGACGCCGACATCGTGGAGATCGGCCGCCCGCAGTTGGCCGGCCTGCACACCTTCGGCTCGGAGGCCGTCGAGCGCCCGTTCACCGTGCTGTACGCGCCGACCTGGGAGGGGTGGCTCGACGACGACCCGTACCACACCTCGCTGATGCTGATGGGCGACCGGATCGTGGCCACGCTGCTGGCCACCCGTCCGGCGGTCCGGCTGATCTACAAGCCGCACCCGTTGACCGGCACCCGCTCCAAGCAGGCCAAGGCGGTGCACCAGCGGATCGTCGAGCGGATCCGGGCGGCCGGCGGCGACGTCGACGCGTCCAGCCTGGACGGTCCGGCGCACCGGGTGGTCACCGGTCGGGTGCCCGCGCTGTTCGACTGCTTCAACGAGACCGACCTGCTGATCAGCGACGTCTCCAGCGTCGTGTCGGACTTCGTGCAGAGCCAGCGGCCGTACGTGGTGGCCAACCCGGCCGGGCTGCCCGAGGACGAGTTCCGGCGGACCTTCCCCACCTCGCGGGCGGCGTACCTGCTCGCGGCGGACTGTGGTGAGCTGGAGAAGATCGTCGCGGTGACCCGGGCCGGTGACGACCCGATGACCGAGGCCCGCCGGGACCTGAAGACCTATCTGCTCGGCCCGGCCGAGGCGAACCCGATGGACCGGTTCGCCGAGGAGATCGGGCGGCTCTGCCGCTGACCCGCATCACGACCGCCACGCGCCCGGGACGACCTGTCGTCCCGGGCGCGTCGCCGTCCGGCATCGGCGGGCCACCGTCCCGGGCCTGTCTGGT
>NZ_SISL01000505.1:0-4063 GCF_004307965.1 Verrucosispora sp. SN26_14.1
CAAGGGGGAGCAAGAACGCCGCCGGCCGGTACCCACGGGTACCGGCCGGCAGCGTCTGTCCGTGAAGAGATGTTAGGAAGGGACCCTTCCTATACACCAGGCGATAGCAGGGGGCCCTTCCTTACACACACAGCAGGGTTGGGATGTGGGGGAGGGGGAACAAGGGAGGGTGTGGGTCGGTTGTACCGAGCGTCGGTGTGATCCAGTGTCCCCGGGCCTCACCTAAAATGCCGTCGCCGAATACCGTTCGGCTGGAGCCGCGTCGCGCCACTCGCCGAGAGGCGACCTGCACACCGACACCCACCGCCGCCCCCGGCCCGTGACGGGTCGGGGGCGGCGTCCGTTCGGGCCGGTTCTGCCGCCCCGCTCGCCGCCCCGCCGGCGCTGCCCTAAGGTCAGGACTGAGCGGGGACCGAGGAGGCGGACGTGGGACTGCGGGACGTGTTGCTGGGGTGGCCGGTGTTCCGGCAGCTCACCGGCACCGACCCGCTGGGCCGTGGTGCCGCCGCCCAGTCGGCGCGCAGCGCCGGGCTCACCGCCCGCACCGAGGACGCCGACGAGGTGGCCAGGTCGGTCTGCCCGTACTGCGCGGTGGGGTGTGGTCAGCGGGTCTTCGTCCGTGACGGCCGGGTGACGCAGATCGAGGGCGACCCGGACAGCCCGATCTCCCGGGGGCGGCTCTGCCCGAAGGGCGCGGCCAGCAAGAGCCTGGTGACCAGTCCGCTGCGGCAGACGACGGTGCGGTACCGCCGGCCGTACGGGACCGAGTGGGAGGACCTGGACCTCGACACCGCGCTGGACATGATCGCCGACCGGGTGTTGGCGGCGCGGGCGCAGACGTGGGAGGACGTCGACCCGCAGGGGCGTCCGTTGAACCGCACACTGGGCTTCGCCAGCCTGGGTGGGGCGACGTTGGACAACGAGGAGAACTACCTCATCAAGAAGTTGTTCACCGCGGCGGGCGCGTTGCAGATCGAGAACCAGGCCCGGATTTGACACTCCGCCACGGTTCCCGGTCTGGGGGCCAGTTTCGGTCGCGGTGGTGCGACGGTCTTCCAACAGGACGTGGCGAACGCTGACGTCATCGTCATCCAGGGCTCGAACATGGCCGAGGCCCATCCGGTGGGCTTCCAGTGGGTGATGGAGGCGAAGAAGCGCGGGGCGAAGGTCTTCCACGTCGATCCCCGGTTCACCCGGACCAGCGCGGTGGCCGACGCGTACCTGCCGATCCGGGCGGGTACGGACATCGTGCTGCTGGGTGCGGTGGTCAACCACATCCTCGCCAACGAGTTGGACTTCCGGGAGTACGTGCTGGCGTACACCAACGCGGCGACGATCGTCAGTGACGACTTCGTCGACGCCGAGGACGCCGAGGGGTTGTTCTCCGGGTGGGACCCGGAGAGCGGCAGCTACGTGCAGGACAGTTGGCAGTACGCGGGCCACGAGCAGGACTCGGGCAGCGGCGGCACCGCCGACGAGCGGGACACCGCCGCCGGCCTGCGCCACGAGTCGCACGGTGCGCCGGTGGCGGGTCGGTCGGAGCGGGACGAGACGTTGCGTCATCCGCGCTGCGTCTACCAGATCCTCAGGCGGCACTTCGCCCGCTACACCCCGGAGATGGTGGAGCGGGTGTGTGGCCTGCCCCGGGAGAGGTTCCTGGAGTTGGCGCGGGCGTGGACGGAGAACTCGGGCCGGGAGCGGACCGGGTGCCTGATCTACTCGGTGGGGTGGACCCAGCACACCGTCGGCGTGCAGTACATCCGCACCGGGGCGATCATCCAGTTGCTGCTGGGCAACGTGGGCCGTCCGGGCGGCGGGGTGCTGGCGTTGCGCGGGCACGCCAGCATCCAGGGGTCGACGGACATCCCGACGTTGTTCAACCTGCTGCCGGGCTATCTGCCGATGCCGCACCACGCCAAGCACGTGACGTTCGACGACTGGGTGGACGGCATCCGGCATCCGGGGCAGAAGGGCTTCTGGGGCAACGCCCGCGCGTACGCGGCGAGTCTGCTGAAGGCGTACTGGGGGGACGCGGCGACGCCGGAGAACGACTTCTGTTACGGCTACCTGCCTCGGCTGACCGGGGACCACGGCACCTACCAGCAGGTGCTCGACATGATCGACGGCAAGATCAAGGGATACTTCCTGCTCGGGCAGAACCCGGCGGTCGGGTCGGCGCACGGGCGGGCGCAGCGTCTCGGCATGGCGAACCTGGACTGGCTGGTGGTCCGCGACCTCTTCATGATCGAGAGTGCGACCTTCTGGCAGCGGGGTCCGGAGGTCGCCACCGGTGAGATCGTGCCGCAGGAGTGCCGCACGGAGGTGTTCTTCCTGCCCGCCGCCTCGCACGTGGAGAAGGAGGGCACGTTCACCCAGACCCAGCGGCTGGTGCAGTGGCGGGAGAAGGCGGTCGAGCCGCCCGACGACGCCCGCTCCGAGCTGTGGTTCTTCTATCACCTGGGGCGTCGGTTGCGGGAGAAGCTGGCCGGGTCGTCGTTGCCGCGCGACCGGGCGCTGCTGGACCTGGCGTGGGACTACCCCACGCACGGCCCGCGTGACGAGCCGGACGCCGAGGCGGTGCTGCGGGAGATCAACGGGTACGACACCACGACGGGCCGCCCGCTCTCCGCGTTCACCGAGGCTCGCGACGACGGTACGACCGCGGTGGGCTGTTGGATCTACACCGGTGTGTACGCCGACGGGGTGAACCAGGCGGCGCGGCGGCGGCCCGGTCACGAGCAGGACTGGGTGGCCGCCGAGTGGGGGTGGGCGTGGCCGGCGAACCGGCGTCTGCTCTACAACCGGGCGTCGGCGGATCCGCAGGGGCGACCGTGGAGCGAGCGGAAGCGCTACGTGTGGTGGGACGCCGAGGCGGGCCGCTGGACCGGTCGCGACGTGCCGGACTTCGAGGTGACGAAACCGCCGTCGTACCGGCCGCCGGAGGGCGCCACCGGTCCGGAGGCGTTGGCCGGGGACGACCCGTTCGTCATGCAGTCCGACGGGAAGGGCTGGTTGTACGCGCCGAGCGGTGTGCTGGACGGGCCGTTGCCGACGCACTACGAGCCGGCCGAGTCGCCGGTGCGTAATCCGCTCTACGCGCAGCAGGCCAACCCGACCCGCAAGACGTACGCGCATCCGGTCAACCCGACGAACCCGAGTCCACCCGCGCCGCACAGTCAGGTCTTCCCGTACGTGTTCACGGTCAGCCGGCTGACCGAGCACCACACGGCGGGTGGGATGAGCCGCACCGTGCGGCCGCTTGCGGAGTTGCAGCCGGAGATGTTCGTGGAGGTGTCGCCGGAGTTGGCCGACCTGGTCGGGCTGACCCATCTGGGGTGGGCGCACCTGGTCACCTCCCGTGCGGTGATCGAGGCGAAGGTGCTGGTCACCGACCGCATCGTGCCGTTGCGGGTGGACGGGCGGGTGATCCACCAGCTCTGGCTGCCGTACCACTTCGGGTACGAGGGGCTGGTCACCGGCGACTCGGCCAACGACCTGTTCGGCATCACCCTGGACCCGAACGTGCTGATCCAGGAGAGCAAGATCGGCACGTGTGACGTGCGTCCGGGGCGGCGTCCCACCGGAGCGGCCCTGCGCGAGCTGGTCCGCGACTACGGTGACCGGGCCGGCATCGTGCCGGGCCGCACCCCGCCGGCGGTCACCCCCGGCGTGCCGACCACGTCCGCCGGGGCCGACGACGAGGAGGGGACGCACTGATGGTCGACCCGCAGCACCGGGCGGGCCCGTCCGCGACGTCGGGGCAGGAGTACCAGCCGGCGTCGGCGTCCGGCTGGGTCGACGCGCCCCCACGGATGGGTTTCTTCACCGACACCAGCGTCTGCATCGGCTGCAAGGCGTGCGAGGTGGCCTGCAAGGAGTGGAACGGGGTGCCGGCCTCCGGCCTGGACCTGCTCGGCATGTCCTACGACAACACCGGCGCGTTGACCGCGAACTCCTGGCGGCACGTGGCCTTCGTGGAGCAGCCTCGTCCGGCCGGGCACCACGACGCGCCCTTCGCCGGCACGCCGACCGGCGACCCGGTCAGCGCCGCCTCGGCGGCGAC
>NZ_SISL01000506.1:0-4031 GCF_004307965.1 Verrucosispora sp. SN26_14.1
GTCGCCGTGCTGACCGACCCGGCCGGTGCCGAGTCGGCCGCCGGCACCGGACTGCCGGTCCTGGTGGTCGACGACCCACGCGCGGCGCTCGGCCCGGTCGCCTCGACGATCTACGGCGACCCGACCGCGCACCTGCTGACGATCGGGGTCACCGGCACCGCCGGGAAGACCTCCACCGCCTACCTCGTCGAGTCCGGGCTGCGCGCCGCCGGCCACACCACCGGCCTGATCGGCACCGTCGAGACGCGCCTGGGCGACCTCGTGGTGGACAGCGTGCGGACCACGCCGGAGGCCACCGACCTGCACGCGATGCTCGCCGCCGCCCGCGAGCGGGGCGTCACCGCGGTGGTCATGGAGGTCTCCAGCCACGCCCTGGCGATGGGCCGGGTCGGCGGGGTGCGGTTCGGCGTCGGCGGCTGGACCAACTTCGGCTCCGACCACCTGGACTTCCACGCCGACGCCGAGGACTACTTCGCGGCCAAGGCGCGCCTCTTCGACGGGCGCTGCGCGGTGGAGGTGCTCAACCGCGACGACCCGGCGCTGGAACCGCTCTTCACCCCGGCCACGGTCAGCTACTCGGCGGCCGGTGACCCGACCGCCACGTGGTGGGCCGAGAAGGTCGACGGCGACGGGTACGCCCAGCGCTTCACCGTGCACGGCCCGGACGGGCTGACGCTGCCCGCCGGGGTGGCGCTGCCCGGCCGGCACAACGTGGCGAACGCCCTGCTGGCCATCGCCACCCTGGTCGCCGCCGGAGTCGATCCGGTGACCGCCGCCGAGGGTGTGGCCGCCTGCGGTGGCGTACCCGGGCGTCTGGAGTCGGTGGGCGTGGCCGGCGGGGTACGCGGGGTGGTCGACTACGCACACAAGACCGACGCCGTGGTGGCCGCGCTGGCCGCACTGCGCGGACTCAGCGCCGGCCGGCTGATCTGTGTGATCGGTGCGGGCGGCGACCGGGATCGGGGCAAGCGGCCCCTGATGGGTGCCGCTGCCGCGGAGGGAGCCGACGTGGTCGTGGTGACCGACGACAACCCGCGTACCGAGGAGCCGTCGGCGATCCGCGCCGAGGTGCTCGCCGGTGCCCACCAGGCTGGTACGGCGGCCCGGATCGTCGAGGTGGCCGGGCGTCGCGCGGCGATCGACGAGGCGGTCCGGCTGGCCGAGCCGCAGGACGTGGTGGCGCTGCTGGGCAAGGGGCACGAACGCGGCCAGGAGATCGCCGGCGAGACGTACCCGTTCGACGACCGGACGGAGCTCGCCGACGCGCTGCGGGCCCGCTTCGGGGACCTGGCGGGGCAGCGGTGATCGCGCTCAGCCTGGCCGAGGTCGCCTCGGCCGTCGACGGTCGACTGGTCGACGCCGACCCCGACGCGCGGATCACCGGCAGCGTCGAGTTCGACTCGCGCAAGGTCGCCGCCGGTGGACTGTTCGTCGCGTTCGACGGGGAGAAGGTCGACGGGCACGACTACGCGGCGGCGGCCGTGGCGGACGGCGCGGTGGCGGTGCTGGGCACCCGCGAGGTGCCCGGCGTACCGATGATCGTGGTCGCCGACGCGTTGACCGCGATGGGTCGGCTGGCCCGGACCGTGGTGGACCGGCTGCCGGAGCTGACCGTGATCGGGTTGACCGGTTCCTCCGGCAAGACCACCACCAAGGACCTGATCGCCCAGCTCACCGCGCGCCTCGGCGAGACGGTGGCGCCGCCCGGCTCGTTCAACAACGAGCTGGGGCACCCGTACACGGCGTTGCAGGCCGGGCCGACGACGCGCTACCTGGTGATGGAGAAGGGCGCGCGGGGCATCGGCCACGTGCGCTACCTCTGCGAGGTGGCACCGCCGCGCATCTCCGTGGTGCTCAACGTCGGGGTGTCGCACATCGGGGAGTTCGGCTCCCAGGAGAACATCGCCGTGGCCAAGGGCGAACTGGTGGAGTCGCTGCCGGCCGACGGCCTGGCGGTGCTCAACGCCGACGACCCGCTGGTCGACGCGATGGCGAGCCGTACGGTGGCCCGGGTGGTCCGCTACGGCGAGGCGGCGCACGCCGACATCCGTGCCGAGGACGTGACGCTGGACGAGCGCGGCCGGCCGTCGTACACCCTGGTTACGCCGGAGGGCGACGCGCCGGTGCGGCTCGGGCTCACCGGACGGCACCAGGTCTCCAACAGCCTGGCCGCCGCGGCGGTGGCCCGGGAACTGGGCATGCCGTTGACCGAGCTGGCCGTCGCGCTGGGCGCGCTCGGGCTGGTCTCGACCCGTCGGATGGACGTCTTCGAACGCACCGACGGGGTGACCGTGATCGACGACTCGTACAACGCCAACCCGGCGTCGATGGCGGTGGCGCTGCGTGCGCTCGCCGGCATCGGCAGCGGGAGGCGTACCGTCGCGGTGCTCGGCTACATGGCCGAGCTGGGTGACTTCGAGACGCAGGGGCACGCCGACATGGGCCGTCTCGCGGCCGAGCTGGGCGTCGCCCGGCTGCTGGTGGTCGGTGAGGCCGCGGCGCCGATTCACCACGGGGCGACATCGGTAGGTGACTGGGGAGGAGAGTCGGTGCTGCTCACCGATCAGGCGGCGGCCGTCGAGGTGCTGCGAAGCGAGCTACGGCAGGGCGATGTCGTCCTGGTGAAGGGCTCTCGGTACCGGACCTGGGAGGTGGCCGACGCGCTGCGCGTCGACGTGGCCGCAGACGGCGAGGGTGACGCTTCGTGAGAGCGGTCATCGTGGCCATCGGGGTGGCCTTCCTCGTCTCGCTGTTCTGCACCCCGATCGCGATCAAGGTGTTCACCCGGCTCAAGGCCGGCCAGCCGATCCGGGCCGAGGGCCCGCAGATGCACCAGGGCAAGAAGGGCACCCCGACCATGGGCGGGGTGGTGTTCATCCTGGCCACCGTGATCGCGTACGTGGCCGGCCACCTGGCTCTGACCACCCTGCCGGACGCGCAGATCGCCCAGGTCGAGCCGACCATCACCGCGCTGGTGCTGCTGGGCCTGATGGTTTTCTGCGGTGCGGTCGGCTTCGTCGACGACTTCCTGAAGGTGCGCAAGCGGCACAGCGGCGGATTGAGCGCCCGGGGCAAGCTGCTCGGCCAGATCCTGGTCGGCGCGCTGTTCGGGGTCGTGGCGCTCTATTTCCCGTCCACCATGACCGACGCCAGCGGCGAGGTGACCAACACCGAGACCGTCGGCAGCACGACGCTCAGCTTCATCCGGGACATCCCGGCGCTGGACGTCACCAAGATCGGCGCGGTGGTCATCTTCATCTTCGTGGTGATGGCGGCGACCAACGGCGTCAACCTCACCGACGGCCTCGACGGCCTGGCCACCGGCGCCTCGGTGATGGTGCTCGGCGCGTACGCGGTGATCGCGTTCTGGCAGTACCGGCACTGGTGCGCCGACCCGTCGTACACCGCCAACCCGAACAACTACTGCTACGCGGTCCGGGATCCGCTGGAGATCGCGTTGATCGCCGGTGCCGCCGCCGGTGCCTGTGTCGGCTTCCTCTGGTGGAACACCTCACCGGCCCGGATCTTCATGGGCGACACCGGCGCGCTCGGCCTGGGCGGCCTGATCGCCGGCATGGCGATGTCCACCCGGACGGTGCTGCTACTCCCGATCATCGGTGGGCTCTTCGTGATCATCACGATGTCCGTGGTGATCCAGATCATCTCCTTCAAGACCACCGGCAAGCGGGTGTTCCGGATGTCGCCGCTGCAACACCACTTCGAGCTGGCCGGGTGGAGCGAGGTCAACATCGTGGTCCGGTTCTGGATCATCGCCGGCATCGGTGTCGCCATCGCTCTGGGCCTCTTCTACAGCGACTTCCTCGCCAACATGGGCTGACCCCCAGACCCCCCTGACCCCCGACCCCACCCGCCCCACCCGCCCTCGCGGCCTTCCCGCCGACCTCGCCCCCGCGATCATGGAGTCGTGGTATGGACGAATGCGTCCGTACCGGCATGAAACGTCGACCACTACTCCATGATCGCGGGGGCGAGCGGGCGGGCGCGGGCGGGGCGGGCGGTGGGGTGGGGAG
>NZ_SISL01000507.1:0-4027 GCF_004307965.1 Verrucosispora sp. SN26_14.1
GGGGGGGGGTGGGACGTTTGCGCTGTTCAGGCGCGCGGTGACCGGCTGTGCCCGTGCTGATTTGTGGTGACGTCGTGGACGTGGAGTATTGCTGCGGCGGGCGCTTACGAAACCCTTATCTTCCGCCTGCGAACGTATGCCCGGCAACGACGGATCACGGGGGCGAAGAGCGTGCGGGTGTTGGTGGCGGACGACGAGCGGCTGCTGGCGGACATGGTCGCCGAGGGCCTCAGGCGGCTCTCGATGGCGGTGGACGTCTGCTACGACGGTGACGGCGCGTTGGAGCGGATCGGGGTGAACCGCTACGACGTGGCGGTGCTGGACCGGGACATGCCGGGGCACACCGGTGACGAGGTGTGCCGCAGTCTCGCCGGGTCCGGTTCGGGTACGCGGGTGCTGCTGCTCACCGCCGCCGCCGGCATCCGCGACCGGGTGGAGGGTCTCGGACTCGGGGCCGACGACTATCTCACCAAGCCGTTCGCCTTCGCCGAACTCGTCGCCCGGGTGCACGCGCTCGGTCGGCGGTCGGCGGCGGCGGTGCCGCCGGTGCTGGAGCAGCACGGGGTGGCGCTGGACGTGGCCCGGCACTCGGTCACCCGGGACGGCCGGGCGGTCGGCCTGAGCCCGAAGGAGTTCGCCGTACTGCACGTGTTGATGCGTGCGGACGGGCGGGTGGTCAGCTCGGAGGAGCTGCTGGAGCAGGCGTGGGACGAGTTCGCCGACCCGTTCACCAACACCGTGCGGGTGACCGTGATGACCTTGCGGAAGAAGCTCGGTGCGCCTCAGGTGATCCACACCGTGCCACGGGCCGGTTACCGGATCGGTCCGGCGTCGTGACCCCGCGTCGCAGGATCGTGCTGGTCGGCGTGGTCGCCCTGATCGCCGGGTACGCCCTGCCGGGACTGACCGTGTCCGTCACGAGCGAGTTGTGGTGGCGGGTCCGGGGTCTCTGCGACAGCGGGCTGTCCGGCAGCGGGCTGGTGTGCGAGCCGGCGCGGGGCCTCGGCGGGGTCGCGCTGTCGCTGCTGGGGCTGGTGGTGTTCCTGCTCGCGGTGGCGGCGGTCTGGGTCGCTGCGGGCTGGTGTCTGCGACCGGTCCGGGACCTCGCCGGCCCGATCTCGCACGCCGGGCCGCAGAACCTCGGTCACCGGATCCGGATGCGCGGCAACGACGAGGTGGCCCGGCTGGCCCGGTCGATCGACGAGATGATGGAGCGCATCGCCGCCGGGTACGAGGGGCAACGGCGGTTCGCCGCGAACGCCTCGCACGAGTTGCGGACGCCGTTGGCCGTGCAGCGCACGCTGATCGAGGTCGGCCTGTCCCGGTCGCTCAGCGGCGAGCAGATGGAGCTGGTGGCCGACCAGCTCTTGGAGACCAACGAGCGCAACGAACGGTTGATCGAGGGGTTGCTCGCGCTCAGCGAGAGCGACCAGGGGCTCCGTTCCCGCCTGCCGCAGCGCCTCGACGAGATCGTCACGGAGGTGCTGGCCGCGTACCAGGACCGGATCACCGAGGCCGGGGTGACCGTCAGCACCCACCTGGAGCCCCGGACCGTGATGGGTGAGCGGGTGCTGCTGGAGCGCCTGGTGACCAACCTGCTGGAGAACGCGATCAAGTACAACCGCCAGGGTGGCGCGATCAGCGTCACCGTCGGCCGCAACCCGGCGCTGACCGTGGTCAACACCGGTCAGGTGGTGCCGGCCGAGGCGGTGGCCGGGCTCTTCGAGCCGTTCCGCCGGCTGGCGCGGGACCGCACCAACCAGAGCGGTGGTGCCGGTCTCGGTCTGGCCATCGCCCGCTCGATCACCCAGGCGCACGACGGACTGATCGCCGCCCGCCCCGCCGAGTACGGCGGACTGCGGGTCGACGTCCAGCTTCCGCACGTGCCCTGAGCCCTTCCGGTCACCACGACCCGATCCACGGGGTCGCACATTCCGCGACGTCCCGTCCCTCGGCATGCCCGAAAACGTCACCACCGCGTGGGAGAGGAGCACCCCGGTGCGTACCCGTGACCACCTCGCGCCCGTCACCGGCGCCCGCCCGGTCGGCGAACGGTGGGACTGGGCGGACGTCGCCAAGGGCGGCTGCATCCTGCTGGTCCTGCTCTGGCACGTGATCATGAAGGACTACCTCCAGATCGACTGGCGGCTGGACGTGCCGGTGGCGGGGGCCTGGGGGACGTTCGGCGAACTGCTGCTGCCGATGCGGATGCCGCTGTTCTTCACCATCTCCGGGATGTTCGCGGCCACCGCGGTGCAACGGCCGTGGCGAGCCGTCGGCCGTCCGCGCATCGCCAGGTTCCTCTACCTGTACGCGGTCTGGCTGCTGATCCACACCGCCCTGCTGGCCCTCGCGCCGGACTTCCCGACCGACCGGGCGACCGGCCCGGGGGAACTGCTGGCACAGCTGACGGTCAGCCCGTCCAACCTCTGGTACCTGTACGCGCTGGCGCTCTACTTCGTACTCGCCAAGGCGTTGCGCCGGGTCCACCCGGCGCTGCTGCTGGCCGCGGCGGGTGCGCTGAGCGCGGTCGCCGCGGTGGGGCTGCTCGACACCCCCGGCAACCGGGGCGGGCTCTACCAGAACCTGGTGTTCTTCCTCGCCGGCCTGCACCTGCGTCGCCATGTGCGGCGGTGGTCGGCGGCGGTGACCGGTCGACGTCTGCTGCTGGCGGTCGGCGGATACCTCGCCGTGCTGGCCGCCGTGCGGGTGACCGGTGCCGGGCGGCTGCCGGGGGTGACGCCGCTGGTCTCGGTCGTCGCGGTGCTGGCCGGCATCGCCCTGGCGGTGCAACTGGCCCGGTGGCCGCTGGTCCGCGAGCCGCTGGCCGCGCTGGGCCGGCAGACGCTGCCGATCTATGTGATCCACATGCCGGTGCTGGCACTCCTGCACCGAATGATCGCCGAGCCCATCGCCGACCTGGGTGACTCCGCCCGGCTCGCGTTGGCCTTCGGCTACCCGTTCTCGCTCACCGTCCTGGTGCTGGCGCTCAGCCTCGGCCTGCACCGGGCGCTGCTGGCGGCACGTGCGACCTGGCTGTTCGACCTGCCGGCTCGCCGACCGCCGATCGAATCGACAAGGGAGACGACATGTTCCACACCGATCCGCCCGAACCCGCCGATCCCGGTCGGCCCTCGGTCGACGTGACGGCGGCGGCGCGGTGGCTCGACGGCCAGGTGCTGCGTACCCCGCTGCTGCGGTCCCCGGTGATCGACCGCCTGGTCGGGGCGCGGGTGCTGCTCAAGGCGGAGAACCTGCAGACCGGTGGCTCGTACAAGATGCGGGGCGGGTTGTACGCGGTGGGGCGGCTCGCCGCCGCCGGGCACACCGGTGTGGTCGCGCAGAGCACCGGCAACCACGCGGTCGCGGTCGCGCTGGCGGCGCGCCGGCACGACATGGCCGCCACGGTGGTGTTGCCGGTCGACGCGACGCCGTCGAAGGTGGCGCGGGCCCGGGGGGCCGGTGCCCGGGTGGTCCTGGTCGGCTCCACCGTGGAGGAACGGCTGGCGGTCGCGCGCCGGATCAGCGACGAGACCGGTCATCCGATCGTCGACGCGTACGACCACCCGGACGTGATCTCCGGGCAGGGCAGCGCAAGTCTCGAACTGATCGAGGACGCCGAGCGGGCGGGCACGCCGCTGGACACCCTGATCGTGCCGGTCGGTGGGGGCGGCGGCGTCGCCGGTGCCTGCCTGGCCGCGTCCGACCGGCCCATCGACGTGTACGGCGTGGAGCCGGTCGGCTGCGACTCCCTGGCGCACAGCCTGGTCGCCGGTCGACCGACGCCGGTCCGGCCGGCGCCGACGATCGCCGACGGGCTGCGGCCGTCCTGCGTCGGCGAACTGCCCTTCGCCATCCTGCGCACCCGCCTGCGCGGGGTGGTCCGGGTGGACGACGAGGAGATCGCGGCGGCGTTCCGGCTGCTCCTGATGGAGCTGAAGGTGCTGGCCGAGCCCTCCGGCGCGGCCGGTCTGGCCGGTGCCCTCTGTCTCGCCGCCGACGGCGCGACGCGGGTGGTCGCCGGCAC
>NZ_SISL01000508.1:0-4026 GCF_004307965.1 Verrucosispora sp. SN26_14.1
CCGGGGCGGTGGCGCGGGCTGCCGACGACGTGGCGGCGGGGGTTCGCGGGTCGGCGGAGGTGGCGACGTCCTTGAGGTCGTTGTGCACGCCGGTGACGTCCGCCCGGAGGTTGTCGTAGACGCCCTGCAACGGTTTGCGGATCGCCTGCTCGTCCTCTTCGCTGAGCAGATGCTTGCGGATGAACGCCTTGGGGTGCAGATCCTCGAGCTGGATGTCGGTGCCCAGTTCCTTGCTGAGGTCGGTGGTGGCGTTACGCGCCATGTTCCGCAGGTTGCGCACCATCCGCAGGCCATCGCTGATCACCTGCGGCAGCCGATCGCCGAAGATCAGCAGCGCCAGCAGCAGCAGCGCGCCGACCTCCCACACGTTCAGGTTCTCGAACACCCCGTCCTCCTCCCCCGGCTACCGCAGCCAGAGTACGCACGTCGGGGGCCCGGCCAGAAGGGGTTCTGCGAGGTCACTTCGCATCCGCCGCCAGCGTGACGGAGGCGTTCTGCCGGTCGCTGCCCCGCCGGTACTCGACGGTCACCACCGAGCCGGGGGCGTACTTGCGGACCAGGGCGATCAGGTCGGTCGGCTCGGTCATCGGTCGGCCGTCGAGCCGCAGGATCACGTCACCGGCCCGGAGCCCGGCACCGGCCGCCGGCCCCGCCGGTTCCACCGCGGCGAGGCGGACACCCGATCCGCCGGCGTTGGCACCCGGTCCGCCCACCTGGGCGCCGATCACCGTACGCCGGGCCTTGCCGGTGCCGATGATCTCCTGGGTGATCCGCTTGGCCTGGTTGATCGGGATGGCGAAGGCGAGACCGATGTTGCCGGCCTCCTGGCCGTCCGCGACCAGGGACTTGATGGTCGAGTTGACGCCGATCACCCGCCCCGCCGCGTCGACCAGCGGGCCGCCCGAGTTGCCGTGGTTGACCGCGGCGTCGGTCTGGATCGCGGCGTAGTAGCGCGTCGGGCCGCCCGGCTCGCCGGCCTGCATGGTCCGGTCCAGCGCGCTGACGATGCCCGAGGTGACCGTGTTCGCCAGCGACAGGGGCGACCCGAAGGCCAGCACCGGGTCGCCGACCGCCAGGGCGTCGGAGTCGCCGAACTCGACCGGACGCAGTCCGGTACGTGAGACCTTGATCACGGCGATGTCGGACTCCGGGTCCTGACCCACCACGGTCGCCGAGTCGGTGCTGCCGTCGTTGAAGACCACCGACGCCTTGCCGCTGCCGCCGGCCACGACGTGATCGTTGGTGATCACGTGTCCGTCGGTGCTGACGATGAACCCGGAGCCCTCGCTGGTGCCGCCCACCCCGGCCACCCGGACGGTGACCACGCTGGGCAGGACCCGCTCGGCCACCCCGGCCAGCGACTCCGGCGGGCGTTGGGCGAGCGTGGGGGCGGTCCCGGGGGCGGCGCCGAGCACCGGCCCGGCCGCGCCGCCACGGACCGCGAAGGCGTACCCGAGGGCACCGCCGAGCGTGCCGGCGAGCAACGCGGCGAGCAGGGGAACCAGCAGCATCTGGTGCAGTTTCGAGCGTCCGGGCGCGTCCGGGTCGGTGACCCGTTCCGGCTCGACGCCGACGACCGGTGCCGCCGGCACCACCACCGCCGTCGGAGCGTACGGGTCCCGCCACGGGTCGCTCAGCGCGTCGGACCACCACGGCGAGGCACCCGGTGGGGCCCCCTCGCGCGCCGACGAGCCTGCCGGCGGAGTTCCGGGCACCGGCTGTCCCGCCGGTACGCCGCTCGCGCCGGGCTGGCGCCAGTCCCAGCCGTCGGTCACTCGGTGCCTCCCAGTCCGTCCCCCGGTGTCCCGCGATCCGGCGATCGGACGCCGCTCCGATGCCGTCGACGGGATACCGCTTCCAGGATTGCACGGATGTGCCGCGTGGGGTCAGCGGTTGTCACTGCGGGTGGACGCCCGGCTGCGCCGGTGGCGGGCCGCCTCTAGAGTCACAGTGCCCACCCGCCCTGCGCATCATGCTCGCCGCCCGGAGGTGTCCCATCGCCACCGTCGCCGGTTCCGGTAGTCCGACGAACCCGGCTCTCCAGTTCGCCGAGTCGTACGTCACCGAGGACCTCGTGCTGCGTACCGCCCGCAGCCTCGCCCGGGAGGTCGGACTCGACGCGGTCACCCCCGGAGCGGGCGCCGCGTTGCGCCTGCTCGCCGCCGCCGGGAATGCGCGGGCGGTGGTCGAGATCGGCACCGGCACCGGGGTCAGCGGGGTCTGGCTGCTGCGGGGCATGCGGGTCGACGGGGTGCTCACCACGATCGACGTCGAGGTGGAGCACCAGCGCATCGCCCGCCGGATCTTCACCGAGGCGGGCTTCGTCGCCGGTCGGACCCGCATCATCACCGGACGCGCGCTGGACGTGCTGCCGAGGCTCGCCGACGGGGCGTACGACCTGGTCTTCGTCGACGCCGAGGCGACCGGCTTCACCGCCTGCGTGGAGGCCGCGCTGCGGCTGCTCCGGCCCGGTGGCGTGCTGGTCCTCAACGGCACGCTGGCCGGGGGCCGGATCGGTGACCCGGCGGCCCGGGACGCGGAGACGGTGACCGTGCGCGAGACGATCAAGGCCATCCGCGAGTCGGAGAACTGGATCCCGGCGATGCTGCCGGTGGGCCACGGGCTGCTGGCCGCAGTGCGCTGCTGAACCGGGCGCACCACGGCCGGGCCGCCGGTCAGGAGAGGGTCGCCAGCCAGCGCAGCAGGCCGCGTACGCCCCAGCCGGTGGCGCCCCGGGTCAGCTCCGCGTCGTCCCGGTCGCACCAGGACGGCGCCGACATGTCGATGTGCAGCCACTGCTGGCGCAGCTCGCCGGTGAACTCGCGCAGGTAGAGCGCGGCCAGCACGGATCCGGGCCCCTGCGTCGGTGCGCTGTGCAGGTCGGCCACGTCGCTGCCGAGGTGCTCGACGTAGTCGGTGCCCAGCGGCATCCGCCAGGCGGACTCGCCGGCCGCGTCGATGGCCGCCAGCAGGTCCCCGGCCAACCGGTCGTTGTCGCTGTAGAGCGCGCCGATGCGGGTGCCGAGCGCGACCGCGTTCGCCCCGGTCAGCGTGGCCAGGTCGATCAGCAGGTCGGGCTTGAGCTCCTGCACGGCGTACGCCAGCGCGTCGGCGAGGACCAGCCGCCCCTCGGCGTCGGAGTTGGTGGTCTCGCTGGTCAGGCCCCCGTAGTGCCGGATGACGTCGCCGGGACGGAACGCCGAGCCGCTGACCATGTTCTCGGCCAGCGGGGCGAGCGTGGTGATCCGGACCGGCAGCTTCAGGGCCGCCGCGCCCAAAGTCGCCGCGACGACGGCCGCCGCCCCGGCCATGTCCTTGCGCATCAGCTTCATCGCCGGCACGGGCTTGATCGAGATGCCGCCGGTGTCGAAGGTGATGCCCTTGCCGACCAGCACCACGTGGGTCCGGGCGTCGGCCGGGTGCCAGTCCATTTCGACCAGGCGGGGACCGCTGGCCGAGCCGCCGCCCACCGCGACGATCCCGCCGAATCCCTCGGCGGCCAACTGCTCCGGCTCGCGTACCCGCACCCGGAGTCCGGGCAGGTCGGCGGCGGCGTCGGTGACCTGGGCGGCGAACCACTCCGGGTTCTTGACCGAGGAGGGGGTGTTGGTGAGGTCGCGGGCCAGCCGGGTCATCTCGGCGGTCGTCCGGGCCGTGGTGACGGCCTGTGCGTACGCGTCGGGTTCGGCGACTGCCAGGTCGACCCCGGTCAGCGTCGGGGCGTCCGGGTCGTCGCCGAGGCGGAACCGGTACGAACCGAGCAGCAGGCCCTCGACCAGCCCACGCACCGACTCGGGTGCCAACTCCGCCGGCAACGCCACTGTGACATGAGTCTCATCTCGCGTTGCCCGGACCAGTCCGGCACCCGCCGCCCGCCACGCCGCCTCGTCCGCCTCGCCCACACCGAGCAGCAGCAGCCGGGCCGGAGTGCCGCCCGGTCGCACCTGGGCGTGCACCTGACCGGCGCGGCCGGTGACCCGGGCCGGCCCGACCAGCGCGGCGGCCGCGTCGGCGATCCCCGTGGGC
>NZ_SISL01000509.1:0-4006 GCF_004307965.1 Verrucosispora sp. SN26_14.1
AGCTGGCATCTGGCCGCCGCCCCCGCCGGCCGGGACCTGCTGGCCCTGCGCGCCCTGGCCGGTCAGCCGCTGCGCAAGCTCACCCGGATCTCCCCGGACGTCGCCGAGGCGTGGCGCCAGGGCGACGACGCCACCGTCAACGCCCTGGCCGCCCTCGAACTCCGCCGCCTGGGCCTCCACGACCCCCACCGCTGACCCCCGCCTGCCGCATCCCGGGGCCGAAGGTCAACCACAACTCCATGATCGACGGAGGGAGGCAGCGTTCAGCCCGGGGAGAGCCCGCTCGGGTCCTCCTCGTCGTCGATGTCGTCGTCCCCCCAGTTACGACGGCTGAACGGCAGGATCACCCAGAACGTGAGGAACCACAGGCCGGTGACCGCACTGAGCAGGAAGGCGATCGGCCGGGCGAGCACGAAATCGGTGATCAGCAGTACCGAGCTGACCATCGCGACCAGCATGAAGGCGAGACCGGCGCTGGCCATCTTGTGGGCGAACTGCACCAGCTCCGGCTTGCGGCCCTGACGGAACAGGGCCCGGTGGAACGCCACCGGCGAGATGATCATCGCGGTGGCGCCGGCCGCCGCGATCAGCGCGACGACGTAGACGTCGCGCTGGAATTCCGTGGTACGCGTGAAACCGTTACTGAACGGCAGGGTGAGCAGGAAGGCGAAGAGAATCTGTACGCCGGTCTGCGCGACCCGTAACTCCTGAAGCAGGTCAGCGAAGTTCCGCTGCCAGCGCTGCTTCTCGGTCTCCTTGGACACCGCGAACCTCCGAGGGAACACGCTCCACCCGGTCGGCACGCCCGACCGGCGGAACGCAGATGCCCCGCCGCGCACGACCCGAAACCGACTCAGGAACCGCGCCGAATCCGCCCTGCATAACGGGCCTCCAGCGCGTCGTTGTGCGCGTCGCCACCGGCGATGTTGGCCGACAGGTAGACCGGCGGCTGCTCGTCGGCGGCCACCAACCGGGCCACCACCTCGACCACGATCTGCTGGGCCAGCAACGCCGCCGTGATCGAGGAGACCGCGCCCACCGCGCCGCCGGACGGCAGTGGCAGCGTCGCGTCCCCGTACGGGGCACCGTTGTCCAGCACCACGTCGGCGAAGTCGGCGAGCTTGCGCCCGGACGGGTGGCGGGACTCCATCCGGGCCGAGTGCGCGGCGGAGGTGATCGCGACCAGCGGATGGCCCCGCGCGACGACCAGCGAGGCGAACTCCACCATCGCCCCGTTCACGCCCGAGTTCGAGGCGAGCACGAAGACGTCACGCGGGCCGATCGGGGCGAGGGCGTAGAGCCGGTGCGCGACCGACGGGTCCCGCTCCAGCTTCGGGCCCAGCACGTCGACCGGCTCCCCGCCGTGCAGCACCAGGTCCCGCAGGGCGATCCGGTTGGTCGGCACCAGCCCGCCGGCCCGGCCGGCGATCTCCATCGCCAGGGCCTCCGAGTGGCCGGTACCGAAGGCGTGCACCACCCCGTCGGCCCGGATCGCCTCGGCGATCAGGTCGGCCGCGCGGGCCACCTGTTCCCGCTGGCTGCCCGCCACCCGGGTCATCGTCGCGGTCACCTCGGCCAGGTAGCCCTCGGCACTCAGCGTCATGCTCTCTCCCGCCTCCCTCGGATCGCCGCCACCCGACGACCCCGACCAGCTTCCCGCACGGCCCGTACAGCCGTCCGGTCGGTCGGGCGGCCCGTCAGGCGGTCGGGCGGGCGCGGGCCAGGATCGCCTCGGCCAACGGCGTGGGCGCCTCGTCCGGGATCCAGTGGCTGACGCCGGACAGCTCGACGAGACGGTAGTCACCGGTCACGTGTGCGGCGCAGGCGTCGGCGGCGGTCCGTCCGATGGCGACGTCACGGTCGCTCCAGACGAAGGTGGTCGGTACCGACACCGGGCCGACCGCCGCCAGCTCGGAGCGGGACATCGCCCGGTACCAGTTCAGCGCCGCGGTGAGCGCGCCCGGTTCGCGCAGCGGGTCGGCGTACGCGGCCACCCGGGCGTCGTCACCGACGTCGCGCAACAGCCGCCGCAACCCGAGTGCGTCGAGGGCCAGCAGCGTCTTCTCGGCCATGCCCTGCTGCCGGAACAGCAGCATGTACGCCGAGCGCGCCTTCTGCTGCGGGTCGTGGGCCAACGCGTGCGCCATTGCGGCCGGGTGCGGCACGGAGACCGCGGTGAGCGTGCGTACCCGGTCGGGGTGGCCGGCGGCGAGCGCCCAGGCGACGACGGCGCCCCAGTCGTGGCCGACCACGTGCGCCCGCGTCACGCCGAGGGCGTCGAGCACCGCCACCGCGTCGGCGACCAACTCCCCCAGCCGGTACGCCGCCACCTCGGTCGGCCGCGCCTGCGGCGAGTAGCCCCGCTGGTCCAGCGCGTACGTGCGCAGGCCCGCGCCGTGCAGGACGGGCGCCAGCGCGTCCCACTCGCCCGAGTGCTGGGGGAAGCCGTGCAGCAGCAGCACCGGGTCACCCGAGTCGGGGCCGCCGGGGTGGATCTCGAACCGTAGACCTCGGGCGTCGACCTGCATGTCCGGAACGCTACTCGTACTGACGCTTGGGCACCGGCACCTGCCGCCACGACTCGATCTCCAGGTACGGGATCTCGGCGTCGTTGACCGGGTCCCGGCCGATCCGGTCGCTGTAGCGGCCGACCACCTCGACCCAACTGTCGTTGGGCAGCCCGACCGGCACGTCACCGGTGAGCCCGAGTTTGATCGGCCGACCGTCGGCGGCGCAGCAGGAGAGCACCATCCGGGCGAGGATCGGCTCGCCACCGGCACCGGTGGCGAGGAACCCGGTGAGGACCACCCGCCGGTCACCGATCGAGGTGCCCCGGTCGAACAGTGCCCGGGAGGCGTAGTCGAGCACGCTGACCTGCACCGGGTCGCCGTCCGGCAGGGGCGGGTAGTCGGACTCGCGGGGGGCGTTCAGCGCGGTGCCGGCCTGCCCCGCCGCGTACGACCCGAGGGCCGGCGGGGCGACCAGCAGCAGCCCGAGCACGGGCAGGATGAGCAGCCAGCCGATCCGGGGCTCGTGGTGGCCGTGGTCGTCGTGCTCGTCGGTCTGGCCCGTCGCCACCGGGGCGGGACCGCCCACCGGGCCGGTGGACCCGCCGCCGGTCGGGGCCGTCGCGCGGGGCGCGGAGGGACGCAGTTCGTGCCAGAGGGTCATCACCGCGGCGACCACGAGCAGCAGACCGGCGGCGATCAGGAACGGGCGCAGGCCCTCCTTGACGTACCGCAGATAGAGGTCGGTGACGCTGGCCCGGATCACCGCCCCGCCGAGTAGCAGCAGGATCACCGCTTGCGCCTGTCGATTCACAGCAGCACCATCCCGACTCCGGTGGCCATCAGCAGGGCGACCGCGAACGTGGCCGGCGCGAACCGGAAGGCGAACCGCCGGCCGAAGACACCGGCCTGCATCGAGATCAGCTTGAGGTCGACCATCGGCCCCACCACCAGGAAGACCAGTCGGGACGTGAGGGAGAACTGCGACAGCGAGGCCGCGACGAAGGCGTCCGCCTCGGAACAGAGCGAGAGCAGGACGGCCAGCAGCGCCAGCGCCAGGATCGACAGCCAGGCGTTGTCCGCCAGGGTCTGGAGCCAGCGTTCCGGCACCAGCACGTTGATGCTGGCGGCGGCCATCGCGCCGAGCACCAGAAAGCCACCGGCGTGGGTGACGTCGTGCCGGACGGCGGCCCAGAAGGCCCGGCTCCGCCGGGGATCGTCCAGCTCCGGGCGACGCGGCATCTTGATCCACTCGGTGCGACCGAGCCGCAGCCAGAGCCACCCCATGATCATTGCCACGATCAGGCTGGCGACCCCCCGGGCGAGGACCATCTCCGGATTGTTGGGGAAGGCGACCGCCGTGGCGACGAGCACGATCGGGTTGACCGCCGGGGCGGCCAGCAGGAAGGCCAGGGCCGCCGCCGGCGTGACGCCCCGGCGGATCAGCGAGCCCGCGATCGGCACCGACCCGCACTCGCAGCCCGGCAGCACCACACCTG
>NZ_SISL01000051.1:0-21967 GCF_004307965.1 Verrucosispora sp. SN26_14.1
ACGGCCGCCGCGACCGGGTCGGCCACCCCGACACCGCCGCCCTTCGGCGAGCCGCCCGGCACCGTTCCGACCGGCATGCCCACCGACGCCGGTCTGGTCGCGGTCGCCTGCCCCGGCCAGCCGTCCCGGCAACGGATCCTCGACCTCGTCCGGGGTCGCGACGGGCTGCTCCCCCGCACCGCGCGGGTGCAGGTCACCAGCGGGCCGCGCTGCGCCGCCGGATGGCACTTCACCGGCATCGACGTGACCGGGTACGAGCCGCTCCAGGTGGTCACCCGCGACCAGGCCGGCACCCTGCGGCTGGTCACCGCCGGCACCGATGTCTGCTCGGTCGAGGTACGCGTGGCCGCACCCGTCGGGATCAGGACGCTGGCCTGCGGCGACGAGGGATCCGTGCCGGTGCCGGTGCCACCCGTGCCCTCCCCGCCACCGGCACCCGCACCGACGCCGTCCGGGCAGTCACCGACGCCATCGGCGTCCACACCCTCGGCGGGTGCGTAGGCTGTTCGCCATGCCGGGAACGCCACCGACCCGTTTCGTTTACCTCGGGCCCGAGGGCACCTTCGCCGAACAGGCGTTGCGTACGGTGCCCGCCGCCGAGCGGGGCAGCCGCACGCCGGCCCGCAGCGTCGGCGAGGCCCTGGAGGCGGTACGCGTCGGAGAGGCCGACGCCGCGCTGGTGCCGTTGGAGAACTCGATCGGCGGCGCGGTCGGGGTCACGCTCGACGAACTGGCCGAGGGCGAACCTCTGGTGATCACCCGCGAGGTGATCCTGCCGGTGCAGTTCGTGCTCGGAGCGCGGACGGGCACTCTGCTGCCGACCATCCGCAGTGTCGCCGCCCACCCGCAGGCGTCCACCCAGTGCCGGGGTTGGCTGCGGGCCCACCTGCCCGACGCGGTCGTGGTCGACGTCCTCTCCAACGGCGCCGCGGCGGCCGGTGCCGCCACCGGTGAGTACGACGCGGCGATCTGCGCACCCATCGGCGCGGCCCGGCACCGGCTCGCCGTGCTGGCCGACAAGATCGCCGACCATCCGGACGCGGTCACCCGGTTCGCGCTGCTGTCCCGCCCCGGCCCGCCTCCGCCGCCCACCGGCGACGACGTGACCTCGCTGGCGGTCTACATCGCCCACGACCGGGTGGGCGCGCTGTTGTCCGTGCTGATGGAACTCGCCGTACGCGGGGCGAACCTGACCCGGATCGAGTCCCGTCCGACCGGTGAGGCGCTGGGCCGGTACGTCTTCTTCCTCGACTGCACCGGCCACGTCGCCGACAACCGGCTCGGTGAGGCCCTCCAGGGGCTGCGACGGATCTGCGCCGACGTCCGCTTCCTCGGTTCGTACCCCCGGCACCGGTGGGACGGCACGGCCGGCGACCGGCCGGTGCCGGCCCCGGCCGGTCTCTCCGACGCCGACTACACCGACGCCGCAGCCTGGCTCGCCCGGATCCGGGCGGGCGAGCTGGGCTGAGCGGCCAGGCTCAGCGGAACAGGCCGCCGAGCACCCCGCCCTGCTCCTGCTGGCCGCTGCCCATCACCGGCGGCTCCTCCGAGGGCTGGACGACGACGAAGCCCCGCCCGGCGAAGCTCATCGTGTACGCCTCACCGGTGGTCCGCCCCAGCAGCGTGCCGAGCCCGAGCTGATCGGCCCGGTGGTAGCCCGTCTGCAGGCCCGCCGACCAGCAGACGGCGGCCTGCGGGTCCACGTAGGTGGGGGCGTCGACGCTGAGCACGACCGGGGTGCCCCGGGTGGTCACCGCGATCCGGCCCTGACCGGAGAAGACGCAGTTGAACAGGCCGGTCGAGGCCATGCCCGCGCCGCCGACCATCTTGATGTCGTAGCTCAGCGTCGAATCGAAGGCCAGCACGCTGGACCCGTTGATGGAGAGGGCGTCCCCCGGCTCCAGGTCGATGACGTGCACGTCCTTGGCGAAGTCGGCGAGGAAGACGTCGCCCTGACCGGTCAGCTTCATCAGCGGCACACCCTCGCCGGTGAGCTTCTGCTTGATGAAGTTGCCGAGCCCGCCGGAGCCGAGCGCCTGGAACTGCACCTGCCCCTGGTACGCGACCATCGAGCCGACGCGGGCCATCGCCTCGCCGTTCAGCTCGATCTTCAACATCTTGGCGTTCTGCAGCCGCATACCGGGCTGCGCGGACTCCTTCTCCAGGTTCGCCGCTGAGAACAGCTCGCTACGCATGGGTTCCCTCCCGTACTCGCCGTGTCTGGCCAGACGGTAGGGCAGCGCCGCAAGAGGGCCGGGCGGTCAGCCCCAGCCGAGTTCGTGCAGTCGCGCGTCGTCGATGCCGAAGTGGTGGGCGATCTCGTGCACCACGGTCACCGCGACCTCGTCGATGACGTCGTCGTCGGTGTCGCAGATCCGCAGGATCGGGTTGCGGTAGATCAGGATGCGGTCCGGCAGGACTCCGGCGTAGTCCCAGCCCCGGTCGGTCAACGCGTGTCCCTCGTAGAGGCCGAGCAGGTCCTCGCCCGGGGGCGGGTCGTCCTCGACCAGGATCACCACGTTGCTCATCAGCGCCAGCAGTTCCTCCGGAACCTCGTCCAGCGCCTCCCCCACCAACTCCTCGAACCGCTCGCGCTCCATCTCGACCGCCACACCCTCATTGTTCCTCACCCGACGCGCGATCTCGCGCCTCCGAGGCCCACGGACGGTCTGCGGGGTGCCGGAGGCGCGAGATCAGCGCAGGGCGGTCAGGAGGCGAGGCGGGCGGTGAGGGTGATCTCCGCACCGGGCGACAGCAGGCGCGAGATCGGGCAGTTCTGCTTCGCGGCCTCGGCCAGCTTCGCGAACTGCGCCTCGTCGATGCCGGGGACCTCACCGACGGTGTCCAGCTCGATGCGGGTCACCGTCATTCCGGCGTCGGTTTTGTCCAGGTGCACCTTGGCGGTGGTCTCCACCGACGTGGCGGTGGTCCCGGCGTCGGCGAGCGCCTTGGAGAAGGCCATCGAGAAGCAGCCGGCGTGCGCGGCGCCGATCAACTCCTCGGGGTTGGTGCCCTCTCCCTCCTCGAAACGGGACTTGAAGGAGTAGTTCCCCTGCATCCCTCCCTTGCCGGTACTGATCGTGCCGGAGCCCTCGGGAAGGTTGCCCTGCCAGCGTGCGGAAGCGGTACGGATAGGCATGCACCTGACGCTAGTCCACCGGACGCCGGCAGGCGACCGACCAGCGGGGCTCACTGCGGGGAACCGCACGTCACCGGCCTGCTGTGGAATGATTCACGCCGACCCACCGTCCTGGTCAGCGCCGCACCCGGCGTCCAGGCTCCGACGAGAGGGCGAACGATGACCAACGACCTCCCCATCCCCCGGCAGGACGAACGCGCCGACGGTGCCAGCGTCCTCGAATGGGGTGCGGCGGACGAGTCGACGGGCGGGAGTCGCCTCCGGCGGGCCGTCTCCGGCCTCGGCCGGGACCACCGGGTGCCCCTGCTGCTGGCCGGGCTGGGCGCGGCCGCCGCCGTCGCCTCGCTGCTCGGCGAGTGGGTGACGATGACCATCCCCACCGGCCCGGATCCCACCGGTCCGCTGGAGGTGACCAACGGGGTCGCCGAGATCGGCGGGTTGGGCACCGGCTACCTGACCGGTCTCCTGGGGCTCGGGTGCACGGTGGCGCTCGCGCTGCGGGGCACCAGGGCCGCACAGGTCAACGCCCGGGTGGCCGGTCTGGCGCTCGCCGCCGGCATGATCGCGCTGCTCGCGGCGACCACGTCGTCGCTCGGCGACGCGGCCCGCCGGGGGCTGATGTTCTACTCCGGCGAGGAGACCTTCCGGACCGAGCACGGACGTGGCCTGTTCATGGCCTTCGCGGCCGTGCTGCTGTTCGCCGCCGCACTCGTCCGGATCGCGCCCGCCGGGGCCGAGGTGACGCCGAGCGGGGCACCGGCCGACCCGGACGACGCAGCCACCGATCCGACGGCACGGCGGCGCTCCCGACGGCGGGCCGCCCAGGAGGACCCGGACGAGGGGCGCCCGCCGGCCGACATCACCGTCTCCCCGACGGTCCCGTTCGCCCGCGAGTCCCCGCCCGACTGAGGTGTAAGGAAGGGCCCCTTCCTAACGCCTGGTGTATATAAAGGGTCCCCTCCTTACATCTCAGCGCCGACAAGAGCGCCGACCGGAGTGGCGACCAGAGTGGCGGCGGTCCTGCCCGAAACGTCACCTCGCGGCAGCCGTCCGTTGGTATCCGATTCGCCGGGAAGCCGTGGTTGCGACCTGTTTACCGAGGTACGGTTGCTGCCCGCCGTCACGCCGGGTCGCCTACCCGGCGACCAGTACGGCTGGCCGCGACGGCGGCGGGCGAAGGAGGAACCATGACCCGCCCGGGCCTGCCCAAGCTGATCGCCACCGACCTGGACGGGACTCTCGTCCGCAGCGACGACACCGTCTCGGCGTACACCCATGAGGTTCTCGACCGGGTGCGTGCCGCCGGCATCCCCGTGGTCGGCGCCACCGGTCGCGGACCCCGGCTGACCGAGCTGACCCGAAACGACATCCGTGCCGCCGACTTCCTGGTGCTGGCCGGCGGCGGCCGGGTGGTGGACCAGAGCGACCCGGCCGGGCCGGTGGTGCTCTGTGACGAGCGCCTCGCAAGCGACGTGCTGGCCGGTCTGCTGGCCGATCTGGAGGTCGCGGTCGGCCCGCTGACGGTGATGGTCGAGGCCTCCGACGAGCACGAGGCGCCGCTCTGGGGCGACTACCACCCGGACTGGCCCTACCCGGACCGGTTCGAGGTCCGCACCCGGGACGAGTGCCTCGCCGGTGACGTGATCAAGGCGTTCGTGCGGACCGCCGACCACCATGTCGACGAGTTGCTGGCGGTCGCCCGGGAGATCGTGCCGCCGCACCTGGCCACGCTCACCCAGGCCGGGCTCGGTTTCATCGAGATCTGCCCGCCCGGGGTGGACAAGGCCTCCGGCCTGACCGTGGTCGCGCAGTCCCTCGGCGTGGACCCGGCCGAGGTGCTGGTCTTCGGCGACATGCCGAACGACCTGCCGATGTTCGAGTGGGCCGGCTGGGCGCGGGTGGCCGTCGCCAACGCGCACCCGAGCGTACGCGCCGCCGCCGACGACATCACTCTGCGTAACGACGACGACGGGGTCGCGGTCTACCTCGACCGGCTACTGTCCAGGTGATGGACGCGACGCCCGGCCTGATCGCCACCGACATCGACGGCACGCTGCTCCGCGACGACCGCACGCTGAGTGCCCACACCGCTGCGGTGCTGGCCCGGATCTCCGCCCGGGGCACGCCGGTCGTGCTGGTCACCGGCCGTCCGATCCGTTGGCTCCGACTCGTGTACGAGCAGCTCGCCGAGCCGGTGCCGGCGGTCTGCGCCAACGGCGCGGTGGTCTACGACCCCGTCGACGACCAGGTGCTGCGGGCCGATCCCCTGGCGCCGGAGTTGCTCGCCGAGGTGGCGGAGCGCCTGCGGGCGGAGGTGCCGGGCGTGAGCCTCGCGGTGGAGATCGTCGACAGCCGGGAGATGCGGCACGAGGCGCACTATCCGGTGCGCTGGGAGGCCGGTGACGCGGCGATCAGGGTTGTGGACAAGCCGGAGGAGCTGCTGTCGGCGCCGGCGGTGAAGCTGCTGGTCCGGGCCGGTGACCAGGATCCGGACCGGTTCACCGAGATGATCTCGACCGCGTTGGCGGGGCTGGCGGAGGCCACCCACTCGTCGAACTCCGGACTGGTGGAGATCTCGGCGGCCGGGGTGACGAAGGCGGCCGGGCTGGCCTGGTACTGCCACCGGATCGGCGTCGACCCGGCCGACGTGCTGGCCTTCGGCGACATGCCGAACGACGTACCGATGCTGACCTGGGCCGGCCGGGCGGTGGCGGTGGCCAACGCGCACCCCACCGTGCTGGCGGTCGCCGACGACGTCACCTCGACGAACTCCACCGACGGCGTGGCCGCGTACCTGGAGAAGGTCTTCGGGGTCGACTGACGGCGCGGCGCGTCGTGCGACCTGCCGAGGTCGCACGACGCGCGCGGTGGTCAGAGGTACTGACCGGTGCTGTGTCCTTCGCCACCGGCACCACCCGGCTGGCCCATGCCGGGCATCCCCGGCAGCACCGCCCCGGCGGGGCCGCTGGGCAGCGCCTGCCGGCCGGAACGCATCTGTTCGAGCTGTACCCGGGCGGCCATCTGCTGCGCCACCAGGGCGGCCTGGATGCCGTGGAACAGGCCCTCCAGCCAACCGACGAGCTGGGCGTGGGCGATCCGCAGCTCGCCCTCGCTTGGCGCCTGGTCCTCGGCGAACGGCAGCGAGAGCCGTTCGAGTTCCTCGCGCAGCTCGGGGGCGAGGCCCTCCTTGAGCTCGACGATCGAGCGTTCGTGGATCTCCCGCATCCGGTGTCGGCTGGCGTCGTCGAGTGGGGCCGCCTTGACCTCCTCCAGGAGCTGCTTGATCATGCTGCCGATCCGCATCACCTTGGCCGGCTGCTCGACCAGGCGCGTCGGGTCCTCGCCGGGGCCCTCGTCGGTCTGTACGGTGCCGACCGGGCGGCCGTCCGGCCCGACCACCACCACCGTGCCGGAGTGCCCGGCATCGTCCTGGCCAGGCTCGTCGTTCTGTCCAGCTGAGTGTGCTTCGGTCATGGCACCCATCTTTACCCAGTCCCCGCCGTTCCCGCCCGGCGGCCCGGTGCACGGACTCCTCGCCCGTTCTCTCCGCCCTGCGATGCACCGGTCACCGCGCGTTCCACCCGGCACCGGGCCCGGCGCGTTGCGCGCTACGGTCGGCCGATGACCTCCGACCCGCGGGCCGTGCTGACCCGTCCCGCTGCCGCCCCGGACGTCACCGTCGCCTACGGCGAGCACCCCGACCAGGTCGCCGACCTGCGCCGGCCGTCCGGCACCGGGTCCTCCCGACGGCTGGTGGTCGTGGTACACGGGGGCTTCTGGCGCCACGAGTACGACCGGCGGCACACCGACTCGATGGCCGCCGCGCTCGCCGCGCTCGGTCATCCGGTGGCACAGGTGGAGTACCGGCGGACCGGGCAACCCGGCGGCGGCTGGCCCGGCACGACGGACGACGTCCTGGCCGCGGTGACCGCACTTCCCCGGCTGGCGGCCGAGGTGCTGCCCGGTCTGGTGACACCGACACCAGCGGTCCTGGTCGGTCATTCCGCCGGTGGCCACCTCGCCCTGCACGCGGCGCGACACGTGCCGGAGGCGGTGGCGGGAGTGCTCGCTCTCGCGCCGGTCGCCGACCTCGCCGAGGGGTACCGGCTGGACCTGGACGGGGGTGCGGTGGCGGCCCTGCTGGGTGGTGGTCCGGCCGACGTACCCGACCGGTACGCGGCTGTCGACCCGCGATCCGTGGTACCGCTCCCGACACGCACCGTAGTGATGCACGGCACGCTCGACGAACAGGTTCCGGTCGCCATGAGCAGGGCGTACGTGGCCGCAAACCAGGCAGCCGGGGCCGATATGCGCCTTGTAGAGCTTTCCGGATGCGAGCATTTCGGGCTCATCGACCCCGAGGCGCCGGCCTGGCCCAAGGTAACCAGCGTGTTGCGGTCTCTTGGCGAAGATCATTAATCATTGACGCAGCGTCGCGAAGCAGGTAGAACGCCGATGGGGCGTACCCGCCCAGGCAACGCGTGTTGAAGGGAACCCGGTGTCGCAGATGAACCGCAGGCGAGCACTACAGTTGCTGGCCGCGCTCGGAACAGGGAGCCTCGTCGCCGCGTGTGGCACGGACGGCGACGAGGGGACCACCACCGTCACAGGCGGCAGTCCGATCAAAATCGGTCTGATCGCGCCGCAGGCCGGCCCGGACAAAGCCATCGGCGACGAACTCACCAACGGCTTCCAGCTCTACCTCGACCTGAACGACCGGAGTCTCGGCGGCCACCCCGTCGACCTGGTCGTCGCCGACGAGGGAGACACCGTGAAGTCCGGCCAGGCCGCCGTGAGCAGCCTGCTCGAACAGAACGTGCTCGCGATGACCGGCGTCGCCAGCTCCGCCGTCATGTTCGGCATCCGGGACGCGGTCGAGCAGGCCCGGGTACCGCTGATCGGCTCCAACGCCTCACCACCGAGCCTGCAGAGCGTCGTCTACATCTGGCGGACGTCGTACGTGCTCGACGAGGCGGGCCGGGCGCTCGGCCGCTACCTCAAGGACGAGCTGGGTACGGCCGACCGGGTCGCCATCATCCTGCCCGAGGGCGGTGGCGGCGGCGAGGACGTGCTGCGCGGCTTCCGCCAGGAGTTCGGTGAGTCCGACCCGAGGATCTCCGACCCGGTGATCTGGACCACCGGCAGCCCGAGCCCCAGCAAGGCGGCGTACGCCACCGACATCAGCCAGGCGCTGAGCCGCAGTCCGTCGACGGTCTTCTGCTTCTACTCCGGTGCGGCGGCGGTCGAGTTCGTCATGCAGCTGCGGGACGCCGGATTCCGGGGCCGGATCTACGCGCCCGGGTTCCTGACCGAGGGCACGGTGCTGGAGAGCATCCGCCCGGCCAACGACGCGCTCGGCATCCGGACCGCCCTGAACTACTCCGCCGACCTGAACAATGCCGCGAACCGCCGTTTCGCGTCGGCGTACCGCAAGAAGCACAACGCCTCGCCCACCACGTACGCGATGGCCTCCTACGACGCGGCCAAGGTGCTCGACCAGGCGATCCGCCTCGCCGGTGCGACCCCGACGGCGCAGGAGGTGAATCTGGCGCTGGGTCGGATCGGGCAGATCGACAGCCCGCGCGGCGCCTGGCAGTTCAACCAGCCGCGTACCCCGCAGCAGAAGTGGTATCTGCGCGAGGTGCAGCGCGACGGCCAACTGCTGTCCAACGTGCTGGTCAGCGAGCTGGCCACGCTCGGCTGAGTCGACGCAGGGTCCAGGGCCGGCCCGGTGCGACGGCCGGCCCCGGGCGTCGGATCAGGGCCGCAGCTCGGCGACGCAGCACTTCACGCTGCCGCCGCCCTTCTTGAGTTCGGCCAGCTCCACCGGCACCGGCGTGTACCCGGCCGCCTTGAGCCGACCGGCCAGCCGGTTCGCCTCGCTGTTCAGCACCACGTTGGCGCCGTCGCTGACCAGGTTCAGGCCGAACGACAGCGCATCGTCGTCGTCGGCCACCACCGCGTCGGGGAAGAGTTGGGCGAGCACCCGCTGGCTGGCGGCGGAGAACGCACCCGGGTAGTAGACGACGTTGCCGTCGTCGATCGAGGCGAGCGCCACGTCCAGGTGATAGAAGCGCGGGTCGATCAGGTGCAACGACACCACCGGACGGCCGAGCGCCTCCTGTGCCTCGGCGTGCGCGGGCAGTTCGGTGCGGAAGCCGTACCCGGCCAGGACCAGCCCGCCGTGCGCCTCCGGCAGGTACGCGAAGTCACCCTCGCCCTCGTTGGTCTCGTTCGGCGCGATGAACCGCCAGCCCTGGGACTCGTAGAACGCCCGGTGCCCGGCGGCCTCGGCGGCCCGCTGCGGGTGCTTGAACCGCGCCCCGTAGGCCGTGCCGTCCACCGTGAACGCGCCGTTGGCGGCGTAGACCATGTCGGGCAGGCCGGGTTCGGGAACCAGCAGGTGCACGTCGTGGCCGAGGCCCACCAGGGTCTCCCGTAGGCGGGCCCACTGCTTGACCGCCAGTTCCGGGTCGACCGAGGCGGTCACGTCCATCCACGGGTTGATCGCGTACTCGACCGTGAAATGCTCGGGCGAGCACATGAGATATGTCCGCTTTCGCGGTACTCGCTGCTGGTTCACGGTCACCAAGGGTAGGTAGGGTGCCACTTTAGTAACAGCCGCAAACATTGCTTCTCAGGAGCAGAACATTGCAGATCGACGCCGTCGACCAACGAATCATTGCGCTGCTCGTCGCGGATGCTCGCGCCTCGTACGCGGACATCGGCACCCGAGTGTCACTCTCCGCTCCGGCGGTCAAGCGACGGGTCGACCGACTGCGGGCGGCCGGGGTGATCCGGGGATTCACCGCCATCGTCGACCCGGCCGCCGTCGGGTGGACCACCGAGGCGTTCGTCGAGCTGTTCTGCGCCGGCCGCACCACTCCGGCCCAGCTCGGTGCGGCGGTACGCCGGCACCCCGAGGTGGTCGGGGCGTACACCGTCTCCGGTGAGGCGGACGCGCTCATCCACCTGCGGGCCGCCGACATCGCCCACCTAGAAGAAGCGTTGGAGCGACTGCGGGCCGAATCGTTCGTCACCTCCAGCCGCAGCACCATCGTGCTCTCCCGACTGGTGGAGTCCCCGGGCGTCGGACCCTCCACGAACTGAACCAGACGGCAGATCCGCAGACGTCCGACCCGGCCACCGGGGCGGGCCCGGCTCCCCGCATCGTCGCAGCCGCCCCAGGCACGGTCGCGTCTGGCCTGGCTGCCGTCCACATAGCTCTCCGGTCCACCTCCGGTTCCCCGGCCGATGCCACCCGTCGGGGAACCGGAGCGCGGAACGCCGCGTCGAACCGCGCATGACCCGGGGAATCAAGGCCACCGCCGCCGGCGGCACACTGGTCGCGCTGACGCTGCTGGCCGGCAGCATGTCGGCGGCACCGGCCCCGGCGCCACCCGTCGGGACGGACGGGCGGATGGTGCCGGTCGGTCTGGTCTCCTTCGACTCCTGCGCGGACGCCCTCACCGAGCTGCGCGCGGCGGCCGCCGCCTCGGTCGGCCCGTACGGCTTCGGTGGGGGCTGGCGCACGTTCAGCGACCGGGCCGCCCTCGGGGCCGGCGACGTGGCGAAGGGCGCCGAAGGCCGGGCCGCGCCGACCGGAGCCGGTGCCGCACCGACGGGAGCCGCGCCGGAACACTCCACGACCAACAACCACGAAGCCGGCGTCGACGAACCCGACCTGGTCAAGACCGACGGTCGGCGGATCGTCACGACCACCGGCGGCGTGCTGCGGGTGGTCGACCCGGCCAGCCGACGGATCACCGGTGAACTCGACCTCACCGACGGCGTCGAGCGCCTGCACTGGACGGATCAGCGGTTGCTGCTGCTCGGTGACCGGGCGCTGGTCCTCACCGAAGCCGCCGGTGAGACGACCACCGGCGTCGCGAGCCGCATCCGGGGCCCGATCGGTGACGCCCGACTGGTCCTGGTCGACCTCTCCGGCGCACCACGGGTGCTGGCGACGTACCGCATCCAGGGCCGCACCGTGGACGCGCGGCTGACCGGCACGACCGCCCGGGTGGTGGTGAACTCGGCGCCCCGGCTGGAGTTCCCGTTCGACAGGGACGGCAGCGACCGGGAGCGGACCGCGCGCAACCGTGCCGTCATCGCGCGTGCGGGCATCGGGGCGTGGCTGCCCGAGTACGAGTGGACGGCAGGCACCGAGCGGCGCACCGGACGGATCGGCTGCGACCGGTTGAGCCGCCCGGCACGGATGACCGGCACGTCGACGCTGACCGTGCTCAGCTTCGACCTGGCCACCGACCGCCTCGGCGACGGCGACCCGGTCGGCGTGGTCGCCGACGCGAGCACCGTCTACGGCACGGCGACCAGTCTCTTCCTCGCCGGTCGTCGTCCGGTGGCCGACACGGCCCGCTTGCGGCCGTCGACGGCCGACGAGGTCACCGAGATCCACCAGTTCGACACCGCAGCGCCGGGGCGTCCCCGCTTCGTCGCCTCGGGCACCGTCCCCGGCTGGCTGATCAACCAGTACGCGCTGTCGGAGTGGGACGGGCACCTACGGGTGGCCACCACCACCGGCGACGTCTGGGGCGGCAGGCAGCAGGGCCGGACGTCCGAATCCGCGGTACGCGTGCTGCGTCGCGAGGGCGGGTCACTCGTCTCCGCCGGGATGGTCGGCGGGCTCGGCCGGGGCGAACGGATCTATGCGGTGCGCTATCTCGGGCCGGTGGCGTACGTGGTGACCTTCCGGCAGACCGACCCGCTCTACTCACTCGACCTGACCGACCCCGGCGCGCCCCGGGTCACCGGCGAACTGAAGATCACCGGGTACTCGGGCTACCTGCACCCGCTGCCCGAGGGCCGGCTGCTCGGGGTGGGTCAGGAGGCTGACGCGCGGGGGCGGACCCAGGGCGTACAGGTCTCCCTCTTCGACGTTCGCGAGCCCGGCCGCCCGCACCGGCTGGACCAGTGGCATCTGCCCCGAGGGTGGTCCGGTGCCGAGCACGACCCGCATGCCTTCCTGTACCGGCCGGACAGCGACCTGGTGGCCCTGCCGGTGGGCGGCGGCATCCGGCTGCTGCGCGTCGGCAGCGACACCGTCCGCGAGATCGGCGAGGTGACCCACCCGTCCACGGACCGCGAGAACCGGCGGACGTGGTCCCCGGTACGCCGGTCGCTGGTGGTCGGTGACGTGCTCTGGACCGTCTCCGCCAGCGGCCTGCGTGCCACCGACCCGACCACCGCACGCAGCGTCGGCTGGATCGCGACGACCTGAACCTTCCTCCCACGCGGGTGGGGCCCGGTTTCTCGGGGTTTCCGGGTCCCACCCGCCTCCACCGCACAGCGGCGCGAGGCGGTCGACGGTCAGAGGTACATGCCGGTGCGGTGCTCACCCCGTCCCGGCTTGTCCCCCTCGCCGAAGAAGCGCTTGCCGCCGAACTCGCCGTGCAGACGGTCGTCCAACTCGTCCGCGAGGCCGGTCATCACCTGCACGGCGAGCATCAGATGAGTGGGTTGGAAGTTCCGGCCGAAGACCGGGATCGAGGCCCACACGGTGTCGTCGGCACAGTAGAGCCGACCGATCGGCATTCGGTTGGTCAGCTCGGAGAGCTTGACGTACAGCCGCTCGGTGGGCTCGACCTCGGTGAGGACCGGGGAGAAGACGTCGACCAGCGGCGGGTTGTCCCGGACCCGGACGAAGACCATCGCCGAGCCCGCACGGATGTTGATGTCGCCGTCGGAGTCGACCTGGACCCGGTCCGAGTCCGACTTGAGCATGGTGGAGACGACCGTGCGTACCCGCTCGGCCAGATCCAGCACCTCGGTCTCCGCGCCGTCCCCACCGGCGGCGGCCAGCGCCTCCTCCAGCTCGGTGCCGATCTCCCGCACCAGGCCGAACTCGCTGCGCGCCGTGCCCAGCGGCGGACCCGCAAGGGGCTCACCCTCGGCGTCCTCGATCTGATAGACCAGGAACGCGGGATGCGGGGCACCGTAGATGTCCCGCAGCGTGCGGGAGAGGACCGCCGCCAGCCGGGTCGCCTCGTCGACCCCGCAGTGCAGACCGAACTGGTCACCGGAGCCTTCCACCACACCCGGCGGCGACCAGCCCAGCGCGACCATGTCGGCGACGGCCGCACGATCCAGCCGGTAGCCCTGCGGCAGGGTGGCGTTGCCGACCGCGCGCGCGTTGAGCCGGCCGTCCGCGCCCACGTCGGCTCCGACGGAGTAGACCGCGTCGTCCGTACCCGAGGCGGTCGGGTCGAGCGTCAGTTCCACGCGCGCTCCCGCCGGCAGGTCGACCAGCCGGTCGGCCAGCGCCCTCGCGAACTCCCGCCACGCCTGGGTCACCTTCGCCCGCAGGTCGGCCGTGGTCGGCTCGTCGAGCAGGATCGACTCGTGGTGATGCGCCGGCGTGCCGGGCGGCGCCGAGGGGTGGTCTGCCGTCATGATCGCCTCCGTCCGTTCCGGTCACCCTACCCAGCCGCCGTGTCGGTCGGCGCGGCCCGGACCGTGATCGGACAACCCTCGGTCGTGGTCAGTCGGCCGGCCGGTCGCCGCCCAACTCCACCGGCCAGGTGCCGACCAGGTCGGCGAGCCGGGCCGCCGCCGCGACGGGGTCGGCGCCGCGTCCCACGGCCAGGCCGAGCAGGTACGCGGTGACCGGGGCACCCGGACGCACCACCTGGTGGGCGACGTCGCGGGCCAGGTCGAGCACGGTCGGCACCGGCACCTGAGCCGGTTCCAGTCCCAGTTCCGCGCAGGCCGCCGTGACCCAGTCGTCCAGCACCGTCATCGCGCCCACTCCTCCGCCCGGCGTACGTCACCGTCAGTGTCGCAGTCGAACCACGGCGGTGGGCCGCCACCTGACCAGCTCACCTCGCGCACGGTGAGCCCGGCGAGCAGATCCCGCAGCGGCGCTCCGGCGTGCCGTCCGGCGAGCCGGTCCAGCGCCGCGCGCAGGGCAGCGGTACGCCACACGCCGCACAACGTCTGTCGCCGTCCCGAGGCGTCCACGAAACACACCCCGTCCACCGGCGGTGTGTCCAGCTGACGCAGCAGGTCACCGACGGCAGGTCGGGTCAGCAACGGCAGGTCGGCGGCGAGCAGCGCGACGACCGGTACACCCGGTTCGAGCAGGGCCATCCCGGCTGCGGTGGCGGCGACCGGACCACCACCGGGCGGTGACTCCCGGGTCGGGAGCACCCCCGCCGGGGCCGGCCCCGGACCGACCAGGATGCGGGGCGTCGCGTCGGCGACAGCAGCGAGCACGCGTTCGCGCATCGGTACGCCGCCGACGGGCAGCGCCGGCTTGTCCCGCCCACCCATCCGGCGCGCGGACCCACCCGCGAGCACGATCGCCGCGTACACCGTCACCGGATCACGGTAACCCGCAGGGGATCGGCCGTTTCCGACCCTGCTACCGGCCCGAGGCGGCTCTCGGCCGGGCGGTCCAGCCGGACAGGGTGGCCGGGGTGAGCGGTCGGATGCGGTGGGGTGAGCGGGCGGGGCAGGATGGCGGGATGGGACGGGCCAGTGAGCGACGCGGGGTGCTCCGCATCGACCTCGACGCGACGGACGCCGGACGGATCCGGGTCCGCCGGCCGGACACGCTCGCCGCCGAGGAGCCGCTGGAGATCCGGGTCGGGCCGGCCGGGCCGGACCGACGTCGTCCCCTCTCGGTGACCATGCGGACTCCCGGCGCCGACCTGGATCTGGCGCTCGGCTTCCTGTTCACCGAGGGGCTGATCGGCTCGGCGGACGACGTGTCCACCGCGCAGCTCTGCGCCGGCACCGAGACGCCGAACACCTACAACGTGGTCGACGTGACGCTGGCTCCGGGCGTACCGTCGCCCGGCACCGACACGACCCGGCACTTCCACACCACCAGCGCCTGCGGGGTCTGCGGCAAGGCGAGCATCGACGCGGTCCGTACCCGGTCCCGGTTCGACGTGGCCGCCGACCCACTCGCCGTCCCCGCCGAGGTGCTGGCCGAGCTTCCCGAGCGGCTGCGGGCCGGACAGCGGGGCTTCGACCGCACCGGCGGGTCGCACGCGGCGGGACTGTTCTCCGCCGACGGCGAGTTGCTGGTGCTGCGCGAGGACGTCGGCCGGCACAACGCGGTGGACAAGGTGATCGGCTGGGCGGTCCGCGAACGGCGGTTGCCGCTGGCCGGGCACCTGTTGCTGGTCTCCGGCCGGGCCAGTTTCGAGCTGACCCAGAAGGCGTGGATGGCCGGGCTGCCGCTGCTCGCAGCGGTGTCGGCGCCGAGCACGCTCGCGGTCGACCTGGCTGCCGAGGCCGGGCTCACCCTGGTCGGCTTCCTGCGCGGCCGGACGATGAACATCTACACCGGCGCCCAGCGGGTGACCGGCTGACCGTCGCTCAGCGGTTGGCCAGCAGTTCGAACAGCTCCAACCGGACGGCGGCGTCCCGGGCGATGAGGAAACCCGCGATGCCCAGGACCCAACCCAGCATGCTGCCCGACGACCGGACGATCCACGCGTTGAGGCGGGCGAGCAGCGGCTCGATCCGCCTCGGCCAGGCCACCCGTGCGCCCAGCAGCACCACCGCCGGCAGGATCATGACCAGGCAGTATCCCGCCAGCAACGCGATCACCTGCGGCACGCCCAGGCCCGAGGTGGTGAGCAGACCCAGGGCACCGAGGTACGGCAGCATGGTCGCCACCTCGGCCAACGCGGCGAACACCGCCAACCCGACCAGCCAACGCGCCGACGCGTCACCGGACGTCGCCCGGTCGCGCCAGCGCAGCACCCGACCGCCACCGCCCCCGCGCTTGCCGTCGTACCGAAAGCTCAACACGAACAACCCGACACCGAGCGCGAGTTGCCCCCACAGCACCGGTCGGTTGTCCAGCGCACCGCCCCACATCTCGGCCAACCCGCTGCCGCCGAAGTAGAGCAGCAGCCCGACCACGAAATAGAAGCCGGCGATGGTGCCCAGATAGGTCGACACCCGTCCGAGGCGAACCGGACCCGGGGCGAGCAGTAGCCAGACCGGGATGAACAGGGTGCCGATGCTGGTGCTGTCGACGAGTGCCAGTCCCACGAGGGACAGCAGCAGCGCGACGCTCATACCGGACCACCCGGGCACTCGCTCATCCGGTGATTATCCGTGTCTCCCGGTCCGACTGCGGCGCTGGTGCCGTGGCCTGTCGAGCCCCCGGGGCGGTCTTCCGAGTCGGGGTCGGTAGACGACCCATGGTCCGCCACGGGCCACCGAGGAGTGGGGTGAGGACCACCAGGAGGTAGCCGGCGCCGACCGCGACGAGAGTGGTCGTGGTGCCGAGGTGTTCGCTGGCGAAGCCCGCGCCGAGTGCGCCGAGCGGGATGGCGGCCCAGGCTCCTGCGCCGATCACGCCGTACACCCGGGCACGCATCCGGACCGGTACGCGTTCGAGCTTGATCGCGCCGATCATGGGGTTGATCGCCCCGGCGGCGAAGCCGGCGGTCACGAACACGGCGAGCAGACCGGGCAACGGCAGCCCGGCGGCCATCGCCAGGAACGGCGGCGGACCGGCCACCGCGAAGGCCACCACGAAGGTGACCCGGCGGGGTAGCCGGTGACCGACGGCGCTGAACACCAACGAGCCGCCCAGCGCCCCGCCGCCCATGGCGCCGACGAGCAGCCCGAGGGCCGCCGCTCCGCCGAGATCCCGATGGGCGACCACGGGCAGCAGCACGTTGGTCTTGGTCGCGTCGAAGAAGTTGGTCACCAGCACCAACAGGACCAGCACCCGCAACAGGGGCTCGGTGAGCAGGAACCGGACGCCGGCGGCGAACTGGCGCCAGTAACCGGTGGCGTCGCCGGTCGCGGGCTCGTCGGCGCCGGGCTGGAGGTTCGCCGGCACCAGTACGGCGACGACAACGGCGGACAGCACGAACGTGGCCGCGTCGAGCACCAGCACGGGCAACGCCCCCAGGGTGGCGACCAGCAGACCGGCCACCGGCGCACCGAGCAGCCGGGCACCGCGCTCGGTCGCCTCGAACCAGCCGATCGCCCGTTCGGTGGGCAGGCCGGCGGCGGTGGCCGCCTCGGGCAGCAGGGCGACCCGGGCCGTCTGGCCCGGCGTGTCGAGCAGACCGCTGAGGAAGACCAGCGCGAGCAGCGCCCAGAACGGGAGTCCGACCGTGGCGTACAGGAGGGGGATCGCGGCGACCGTCAGGCAGGAGACCAGATCGGCGAGCACGCTCGCGCGGCGGTAGCCGATCCGGTCGACCAGGACTCCGCCCAGTGCGCCACCGAGCACGATCGGCGCGGTCGCGACGGCACCGGTGACGCCGGTGGCGACCGGCGAACCGGTCTCGGCGAGTACGTAGAAGGGCAGCGCGATGATCGTGAGCATGTTGCCGGTCAGCGAGACCGTGTGTCCGACCAGCAGACCGACCAACGGCACACGGGTCGGGCGACTCATTCCGGCCGCCGGAAAGCGTGATAGATCATCGTGACCCGGCGGGCGTCGGCGCGATCCGGGTCGCTGCGCTTCTGCCAGCGCACGGCCAGCGCCTCCAGGTCGGTCCGCAGTTCCCGTAGTTCCGCAGCAGTCAGGTGGTAGGCGTTGTCGCTGCTGGCGGTGCCGCGTACCCATTCGGGCTCGAAGGTCGCCTCGGCGGCGAGGTAGCTGTTCAGGGCCTCCTGGTACCGCTCCAGCACGGCGCGTCGCAGCAGGTCCGAGGCGACCTTCCGCTCCGGGTCGTCGAGTGTCTCCAACGGTTCCCACGAGGTGGTGGCGTGCGCGGCGCGCCACCACCGCTCCCGACGGTTGCGCGCACACTCCGGAGCCTCCCGCACGAAGCCGTGCTCGGCGAGCTTGCTCAGGTGATAGCTGACCGAGCCGACCGCCTCGTCGACGACGTCGCTGAGCATCCCGACGCTCTGCGGCCCCCGCAGCCGCAGTTCGCCGAGGAGTCGGAGCCGGGTGGGATGGGCGAGCGCCCGCATGGCACGGGGGTCGGTCAGGTGCAGCACGTTCTCGTCGTTCGGCATGTCGCCACCCTAGACATACAAGAAGTGACGTACAAGACTTCTTGTTAATCATCGCGGGCGACGGCCGGGCCGACGCCCGCCCCGCCGCAGCGCCTTCGGCGACTTCGGCCAGCCGTCCAGGCGTGACGGCGGCACTCCCCGGCGGAGCAGGTCGTCCACGATCAGGGCGAGCGAGTAGTCCGGATGCTCGGCCAACACCCGCTCCAACGCCACCGCCGCCAGTGCGCCCTGCCCCGCCCGCCAGGCGGCGAACGCCAACAGGGCTCCGGGCGCGGCGGACAGGTCCGGCTCGGCCCGGCGCACCATCTCGGTCCAGAACGCCACGTCCTCGTCCCGGCCGTCGGTGCGTTCCCAGGCGTGGTCCCGCACCGGCAGGTGGGTCAGCAGCAGGCAGAGCCACGCCACCTCGTCGTCGGCCAATGGCGTCCCGTCGCGGTGACGGCGTCGGGTGGCCCGCAGCACCGACACCCCGGCCGTCCGCAGCGCCCGACCGCCGAGGAGGTCGGCCGGGGGCGCCTCCGCCAGCAGGTCGGCGAGTCGCCGATCGGCCCGCTCGGCGGCGCGCCGCATCTCCGACCCGCCGACCGGGGCCACCGCAGCGGCGAGAGCGGCCCGGTCAGGCAACGCGACCTGGCCGGCGAAGACCGCCGCCGCCGGCACCGCGCTGGCCCTCGGGTCGTACGGAGTGCCCTCGGGCGGGCAGCATTCCGGCTCCTGACAGACGTACGACCACCACCGGTCACCGGTCACCCGTAACGCGTCCACCACGGTGAGCCCGGCGTCGGCAAGCGCCACCCGGACCGCGTCCACGGCCGGAGTGACCCGCTCGGGCGGGCCGTACCCAATCGCCGTGGCCGAGTCGGCGCCCTGCCGCCCGGTCACCGCGGCGATGTGCTCCGCCGACTCCCGAGGATCACCCTCGCCGGGCAGGTCCGCCCGGGCGGCGAAGACGATCCGGGAGCCCGCCAATGCCACCACCACGACGCTGTCCGTGGGGTGGAAGCCGAGCAGGTACGGCACGGCCGCGATGAGGTCGGCGGGGGATCTGACGGTGAGGCGGGGCAGGTCCGTGGAGTTCATGAGGCCAGCCTGCGAGCGGCCCCCTTCCCGCCGCCGCCCCTGTGGACGACACGCGGGTTATCCACAGTCACCCTAGGTATTCACCCAGTTCAGCGCGGTTCACCCGACCTCGGCGCCCGGCGTACGGATGTAAGGAGGGGACCCTTCCTATACACGAGGCGTTAGTAGGGGGCCCTTCCTTGCATCCGAAGGGATACCTTGCGGGGATGGATCTGGCGTACCTGCGGGCGCATCCGGAGCAGTTGCCGACCTTCCTGACCCATCAGCGGATCCGGGAGACGCCGGTGGGTGGCGGCGACATCTGTGCCGCCAGCCGGTTGACCCTGGACGACGGGCACTCGGTGTTCGCCAAGACCTGGCCGGAGCACGCCGACCGAGAGGTGCCGGAGGGCTTCTTCGCCACCGAGGCGGCCGGGCTGCGCTGGTTGCGGGAGGCCGGTGCGGTCGGCGTACCGGAGGTGCTGGTGGCGCTGCCCGACCTGCTCGCGCTGGAATGGGTGCAGCCGGGCGAGCCTCGACGGACGGCGGCCGACCGTTTCGGCCGTGAGCTGGCCGAGTTGCACCGGGCCGGGGCACCCGCCTTCGGGGCACCCTGGCCGGGCTTCATCGGCGCGCTGCCGGCGGACAACACTCCGCACGCCGGTCCCTGGCCGGTCTGGTTCGCGCAGTTCCGGATCGTGCCCTACCTGCGTCGCTCGGTCGACGGTGGCGCCTTGGACGCCACCGCCGCCGCGCTCGTCGAGCAGGTCGTGGCCCGCATCGAGGAGTTCGGCGGCGACGAGCCGCCCGCCCGCATCCACGGTGACCTCTGGCCGGGCAACCTGCTCTGGGGCGCCGACGACCGGGTCTGGTTGGTCGACCCGGCCGCGCACGGTGGACACCGGGAGACCGACCTCGCCCAGCTCGCGCTCTTCGGCGGGGCACCCCACGCGGACCGGATCCTGGCCGCGTACGACGAGTCCTGGCCGTTGGCCGACGGATGGCGGGACCGGGTCCCGTTGCACCAGTTGCACCTGCTGTTGGTGCACACCGCCCTGTTCGGCGGCGCGTACCGGGATTCGGTCGTCCACGCCGCCCGGGCCACCCTGAGCGGGGCCGAGCGCGCTACGGTCGACGGGTGAGCGTCGCCCCGCCGACCGCCGGCGCCCTCGTCGACCGGTACGGCCGCGTCGCCCGGGACCTGCGTGTCTCCCTGACCGACAAGTGCAACCTGCGCTGCACCTACTGCATGCCCGCCGAGGGACTGCCCTGGCTGGCCGGGCCGAAGCTGCTCACCGACGACGAGGTGATCCGGCTGATCCGGGTGGCGGTGTGCCGACTCGGCGTGACCGAGGTCCGCTTCACCGGCGGCGAGCCACTGATCCGTCCAGGTCTGGTCGACATCGTCTCGGCCGCCGCCGCACTCGAACCCCGCCCCCGGCTGTCGTTGACCACGAACGGCATCGGACTGCACCGGCTGGCTCCGGCGCTGCGGGCGGCCGGGCTGGACCGGGTGAACGTCTCGCTGGACACCCTGGACCGCGAACGCTTCACCCGGCTCACCCGACGTGACCGGCTGTCGGACGTCCTGGCCGGTCTGGCCGGTGCCGCCGAGGCCGGGTTGGTTCCGGTCAAGGTCAACGCGGTGCTGATGCGGGGCGTCAACGACGACGAGGCACCGGCACTGCTCCGCTTCGCCCTCGACCACGGCTACGAGCTGCGGTTCATCGAGCAGATGCCGCTGGACGCCCAGCACGGTTGGGACCGCGCCGCCATGGTCACCGCCGAGGAGATCCTGACGACGCTGCGTTCGGCGTACGCGCTGAGCCCGGACCCGACCGCGCGCGGCACCGCACCCGCCGAGACCTGGCTGGTCGACGGCGGCCCGGCGCGGGTGGGCGTGATCGGCACGGTGACCCGGCCCTTCTGCGGCGACTGCGACCGGACCCGGCTCACCGCCGACGGCCAGATCCGCAACTGCCTCTTCGCCACCGAGGAGTCGAACCTGCGCGAAGCGATGCGGGCCGGGGCCGACGACGACGAGGTGGCCCGCCGCTGGACGGCGGCGACCTGGGGCAAGCGGGCCGGGCACGGCATCGACGACCCGACCTTCCTGCAACCGACCCGGCCCATGTCGGCCATCGGAGGGTGACCGTGGCGACCGTCACCGTCCGTTACTTCGCCGGGGCCCGCGCTGCCGCCGGTCGCGCCGAGGAGACCACCACCGCCGGGCGATCGCTGGAAGAGGTGCTGGCGGAGCTCTCCGACCGGCACGGCGCGCGACTGGTGCCGGTGCTCAAGGTGGCGAGTTTTCTGGTCGACGGTGTCACCTGTCATGATCGGAAGCAGCCGCTGCCGGCCGGAGCGACGATCGACGTCCTGCCTCCCTTCGCCGGTGGCTGAGGGGGATCCACACACGTGTTCGCGGTACTCGGCTTCGTGGCCACGCTTGCCCTGATCACCGGGCTGATCCACCTCTACCTCTGGAAGCGGCTGGTCAAGGACACCACCACCGCCGGGCGCTGGCGGCGGATCGGCACCGTCAGCGCGGTGGTGCTGGCACTGCTCGTACCGTCGACCATGATCGGCACCCGGTCCGGGATGTACTGGCTCGCCTGGCCGGGATACCTCTGGCTCGCGGTGATGTTCTACCTGCTGGTGATCCTCGTCGTGCTGGAAGTGCCGATGCTGGTGACGCGGCGGGTGCTGCGCCGCCGGGCGGCGACCGCCGCACCGGAGCCGGCGATGGTCGGCAGCGCCACCCCGGCGGATCCGCCGAGCACCGACGACGCCGAGGCG
>NZ_SISL01000510.1:0-4005 GCF_004307965.1 Verrucosispora sp. SN26_14.1
GGTCGGGGCCCGGCGTGCCGCGCCCCGACCGACCCGCGCGGTCAGACCGAGATCCGTCCGGCGCCCGCGCCGCCCGTCACGATCGACTTGACGTTGCTCGGCGTGTCCAGGGTGTACGCGTACGGGATACCGGCCACGCTGCCGCCGCTCTGCCCGCCGCCCGAGTTGACGAAGTGGTTGTTGCGCGCCACCAGTGAACCGGGGCCGGAGTCGCCTTCACCACGGTGGAACGGGTCGGGGGTGTTCTCGAAGTAGTTGCCCTCGACCAGCACACCGGCGTTCATCGTGGACGCCACGCCGTAGCCGCGTACGTTGCTGTAGAAGTTGTTGTAGACGTGCACCGGGTTGCCGAAGCGGACCCGGGGGTTGCGCTGGTTGCTGCCGTCGAACCAGTTGTGGTGGTACGACACCCGCAGCTTGCCGACGTCCTGGCCGGCGTTGTCGTCGCTGTGTCCGAGCAGCATCGTCTTGTCGTGGCTGAACACCCGGTTCCACGACACGGTGATGAAGTCGGAGCCGCGCTTGATGTCGACGGCGCCGTCGTACCCGGCGCTGAAGGTGTTGTGGTCGACCCAGATGTTCGTGGCCGACTGCTCGATGTTGATCGCGTCGTCGCCCCAGTTCCGGAACGTCAGGTTCCGGATGATGACGTTGCGGTCACCGTTGATGGTGAAGCCACAACCGGCGATCGTCGCGCCCGCGTTGCCGAGGATGGTCTTGTTGGACCGGACCCGCAGCATCCCCGAGCAGTTGATGGTGCCGGAGACCCGGATCACCGCCGCGCTGCTGGAGCCGAGCGCGCTGGTCAGCGCCGAGGCGGTGGTGACCGTGGTGGTGCCGGCGCTGCCGCCGCCGCTGGTGCCGCCGTTCTGGGTGGCCCAGCCGACCAGTCCGGTCTGCGGGCCGGGGTTCGGCGGGGGAGTGGTGCCACCACCGAGCCGGACCAGTTGCCACCGCTGGTTGGCGCCGTCGATGTCGGCGTACTGCGAGACGATCCCACCGTCGGCGGTGGACCACTGCCACACTTCGAGGGCCTTGTTGCTGTGCCGGCTGACGAACCGGACGTCGCCGTTGGCGGAGTCGACGAGGCGGAAGTGCTGCTTGGTGTCGCTGCTGGCGGTGACCTGGGTGACCTGCGCGCCGTCGTTGGAGTTGGGGATGCTGACGACCTTGCCGGAGTGCCGGTTCCGGAGCTGGTAGTAGCCGCTGCCCACGTCGACGAACTGGAACTGCTGGTTGTTGCCGTCGGCGCGGGTGAACTGCCGGATCTCGCCGCCGTCGGCGGTGGACCAGTTCCACAGGTCCATCGCCTTGCCGCTGTTGCGGTTCACGAACACGTAGTACGCACTGGTGTCGACGGTCGCCGCCGTGGCGGGGGCGGCCGTCACCGCGACGAGCGCCGTGGGCAGCGCGACCGCCGTGGCGGCCAGCGCCGCGAGTCGCCGGGTCAGGCGACGCGTGACGAATGCAAGCACGGAGATTTCTCCTCATCCTCGGGTACGCGGAACGGGCCGGACGACGCGTGGTGTTCGCGGACCGACTGTCGCTGCCCGGACGCGTCCGCGATGCGGCCCGCCACGTTCGGGTGCCGGTGGTGCGTCCCGTGGCGCTGGCCTCGATGCGTCATCCGGTCGGCAGGGGTTACGCCCCGGCGCCGGTGACTGCCCTGCCCAGTGGCAGCGGTGCCGTGGCGGTCGCGGAGTGCGGCCTGCCGTCGGACGAAGTGGGTCGGAGTGGCTCGGCGTGTCTGGCCCCGGAGGGCAAACGCTTTCCCCAGATAACCATAGAATCAACTCGATGTAAATGTCGTACGTTCACATCGCCCTGACCAGGAGTTCCGGCAACGGAAAAGCCCCGGCTCCCACACGGGGACCGGGGCTTCGCCAGGTGCGTTCAGCCGGCCTGTTCGGCCAACTGGAGGAACTGCCGCTTGGAGGCGAGCGCCTGCTCGGCCTCCTTGATCCGTCGGGCGTCGCCGGCTGCCTGGGCGCGGGCCAGCCGCTCCTCGGCCTCGGCCACCTGGGACCGCATCTGGGCCAGCAGCGGGTTGTCCTCGCGGGTGGTCCGGCGCCAGGCCGAGTCCATCACCTCGCGGACCTTCTCGTCGATGGTCCGCAGTCGGCGCTCCAGCCCGGCCGCCGCCTCCCGGGGGACCCGGCCGGCCTCGTGCCACTGTGCCTGGATGTCCCGCAGCCGGGCCTGCGCGCCCTTCGGGTCGCCCTCGACGTCGAGTGCCTCGGCCTCGGCGAGCAGCGCCTGCTTGCGCTCCAGGTTGGCGCGCTGTTCGTTGTCACGCGCCGAGAAGACCTCACTGCGCCGGGTGAAGAAGGCGTCCTGCGCGGCCCGGAACCTCTCCCACAGCCGCTGCTCGGCCTCCTTGGAGGCGCGCGGTGCGGCCTTCCACTGGTTCATCAGCTCCTTGAGCTGGTTGGCCGTGGACGCCCAGTCGGTGGAGTCGGAGATCTTCTCGGCCTCGGCGACCAGCTCCTCCTTGACCGTCTGCGCCTGCTTGCGCTGCGAGTCCAGGGAGGCGAAGTGGGCGCCCCGGCGGCGGGTGAAGCCGTCGCGGGCGGCGGCGAACCGCTTCCACAGCTCGCCGTCGGTCTTCTTGTCGACCCCCCGGATGGTCTTCCACTCGTCGAGGATCTCCTTGAGCCGGTCGCCGGCGGTCTTCCAACCGGTCGACTCGGCGGCCAGCTTCTCGGCCTCCTCGACGAGCGTGGTCTTGCGCGCCAGTGCCTCGGTGCGGGCGGCCTCCTTGGCGGCCCGCGCCTCACCGGCCTTCTCCTCGGCCACCGTGGCGAGCTTGTCGAGCCGGGCGGCGAGGGCGTCGATGTCGCCGACCACGTGCGCCTCGGCCAGCGACGCGCGGATGCGCCGGATCGTGCTCAGCGAATGGTTGGCGTCCGCTGCCCCGGAGTTGAGCCGCGCCTCGGTCAGATCCACCTCGGTCACCAGGTCGGCGAAGCGGCGCGCGAAGTGCGCCAACCCCTCCTCCGGTGCCCCTGCCTGCCAGGATCCGACCACCCGCTCGCCCTCGGCGGTCTTGACATAGACGGTGCCGTCCGCGTCCACCCGTCCGAAGGCAGTCCAGTCGCTCATGTGCCCATCCTCGATCTCCCGGTGCCCAGGGAGTCGCCTCCCGGGCCCGCCACGGCGCAGTCAAAGTTCTCCGGGCATTGTCACAGGTCCGCCCCGGTCCGCGTCGAGCGCCTATCGCCGACCGTGACCATACGGTGTCCTAGCCCTCTGTCATCACCGTCCGAACCGGCGTGCCGCTTTTCGCCGAACGGCGTACGGCCGAGGGACCCGCCGGCAGGCCGGGGCGGCCGGTGCGCGACGGTCCCGGACCGGCCGCCCGATACGGTTGCCGGGTGCCACTGGTCGCCGCCGCCGTCTGCCCCCATCCGCCGCTGTTGGTTCCCGAGGTGGCCGGTGCCGCCGCGCCCGAACTGGACGATCTCCGCGTCGCGTGTGACGCCGCCGTCGCCCGATTGCTCGACTCGGGTGCCCGCGACGTGCTGGTGATCGGTGCCGCCGACCGCACCGCCGATCTCGACCCCCCGTTCCGGGGCAGCTTCGCACCCTGGGGCCTGCCATGGGAGGTACGCCTCGGCGACGGTGACCGGGCCGGCACCGACCGCCTGTCGCTCGGCCTGCTCGTCGGCGCCTGGCTACTGAACCGGCAGCCGGTGGCGGCGTCGGGCGGTACGGGCTGGCGGATGTCGACCGTCGCCGCCGACGCGCCGGCCGGGACCTGTGCCGACCTCGGTGCCCGTCTCGTGTCGGACCGACCGTGGGCGCTGCTGGTGATGGGGGACGGGTCGGCCTGCCGGGGTGAGAAGTCCCCTGGTTACGCCGATCCGCGCGCCGAGGCGTACGACGAGACGGTCGGAAGAGCCCTCGCCGCCGTGGACGCCGAGGCGCTGCTCGGCCTGGACCCCGTCCGGTCCACGCAGCTCAGGGTCGCCGGACGGGCGCCCTGGCAGGTGCTCGCCGGCGCGG
>NZ_SISL01000511.1:0-4000 GCF_004307965.1 Verrucosispora sp. SN26_14.1
CGCTTGGCCATGCCGTGCCGCAGCAACCCGTGCACCGGTCGCGGGGCCGGGTCGGTGGGGATCGGCGCACGCGCGTGCTGGCGGCGCAGGGTGGCCAGGTCGCCCCCGTCGTACGGGGGGCGGCCGGTCAGGCACTCGAAGAAGGTGGCGGTGGCCGCGTAGATGTCGCACGCCGGTTCGGCGGGGGCACCGGTCCACTGCTCGGGGGCCATGTAGCGGGGTGTGCCGGTGACGCTGGCACCGGCGTCGGCACCGACCGGCATGGCGATGCCGAAGTCCGCCAACTTGCTGGTGCCCTCGGCGGTGACCAGGACGTTCTCCGGCTTGTAGTCGCGGTGCACCACCCCGTGGGTGTGCGCGGCGGCCAGCCCGGCGAGTGATCCCTTGAGGACACAGAGGGCGGACTCGGGTGTGGTGGGCCCCTGCGCGCGCAGCATCTGGCGCAGCGAGACGCCGTTCACCAGCTCCATCACGATGGCCGCGCCGTCGGGCGCCTCGACGTACTCGTAGAGGCGGCAGACGTACGGGTCGTCGATCTCGGCCAGGAGTCGGGCCTCGTCCCGGAAGGCGTACCGGAACAGCTCGTCGTGGAGCTGACCGGTCAGGTACTTGATCGCGACGGGCGTGCCGGTGGCGTCGTGCACGGCGAGGTCGACGGTGCCGGACGCGCCGGCACCGAGCCGCCGGACCAGGGTGTATCCGGGAACCTGCCATCCGATCATGTCGCCGCTCCCCGCGCTCCGCCCAGCGTGAGGGTGGGCACGCTGCTCATTGTGGCCGTGGACGGCGGCGGGACCATCCGCCCGACAGGTGCCTTCGTCACCCCGGGTGGCCGCCCTGCGGCTCGTCCGATCGACGACGTGGCCGCCGGGGGCTCGGCGGTCGACGGACGATGGTCGGTCTCGGACACGACGTCAGAGATAGCACCTCGGGTCAAGACCTGCGGCGCACCCGGCACGGCGGAGTCGGACGTCGACATCCGTCGACCTCTGGCGCCGGGAACGGTCCGGCAATATCCTCCACTCTTAGAGTCATCCGTGGAGCTGGTTTTCACGAACGCGCCGTTCCGGAGGAGAGGCCATGCCTGCCGAGCACACCCAGTGGGACCGCCGGACGATGCTGCGCGCGGGCCTCGGCGCCGCCACCGCCGTCGTCGTCGGGACCGGTCTCGCCCACCCCGCACCGGCCGAAGCCGCCGACGACCTGGACTGGATCATCGACTGCGACGAGTGGGGCGCCCGCCCGCCGACCGGCCCGCTGTCGGCCAGCGGGACAGCCACCAACAAGATCATCGTGCACCACATGGCCTTCCCCAACGTCACCGACCACTCTCGGGAGCGGGCGGTCGCGCTCGCCCGGGAGTGTCAGGACCTGCACGTCGACGGCAACGGCTGGTCGGACACCGGCCAACACTTCACGATCAGCCGGGGCGGTTACGTCCTCGAGGGCCGGCACGGCAGTCTGGACCGGCTACAGGCCGGTGAGCGGCAGATGATCGCCGCGCACTGCCCCGGGGAGAACGGGCGGGCCATCGGCATCGAGAACGAGGGCACGTACGTCGACCAGACCCCGCCGGACGCGCTGCTGGACTCGCTGGTGCGGCTCTGCGTGGCCGTCTGCCGGCGGTACGGCCTGCACGCCTCCGACATCTTCGGGCACTGGGACTTCCGCACCACCCAGTGTCCCGGGGCGGCCTTCTATCGAGAGTTCCCGACGCTGCGGCACCGGGTCTTCCGGGCCCTGGGCACACCGCCCCGCGACGTGCCGGCCCGCCGCTGGCCGGACGTGTGGCGCTTCGTCAACGCCCCCACCGTCCGCGTGGCGCAGTACCTGCTCGCCCACCACGGCTACCCCGTCGAGCCGACCGGCACCTTCGACGCGGCCACCGTCGCGGCGGTGCAGGACTGGCAGGCCCGCCAGGGGCTTCCGGTCGACGTCGACGCCACGCTGACGGCCGCCACCTGGGAGACCCTCGCCCCGGACCTGGGCCGGGGCAGCGCCGGCCTGCCGGTCACCGCCGCGCAGGACCTGCTCGCCGGCAAGGGGTACGCCGACGTGGCGCCGACGGGGGTGCTCGACGAGCCGACCCGACGGGCGGTACGCGACCTGCAGGCGCTACACCGGCTGCCCCGCACCGGCACGGTCGACAGCGGCACCTGGTGCGCGATCGTCGGCGGGGTGGTGCGGCAGTCGCTGGTCCGGGCCTGAGCCGCGTCGCCGGGACGTTTGACCTGGCCCGGAGTCGGAAAGTGTGGCGGGATGAGATGGGCCCGCCACGCCGTACCCGCCGCCGTCGCCGCACTCGCCGCGCTCGCCGCACGCGACCTGCTTCAACGCGAACACGCGCTGCGCCGCAACTTCCCGGTGCTCGGCCGGGCTCGCTACCTGCTGGAGTCGATCGGGCCGGAGCTGCGGCAGTACATCGTCGCCGGCAACAACGAGGAACGCCCGTTCACCCGCGACCAGCGCCGCTGGGTGTACGCCTCGGCGAAGCAGGAGAACAACTACTTCGGGTTCGGCACCGACAACGACATCGAGTACACCGCCGGTTATCCGATCATCAAGCACCGCACCTTCGGTCGGCCAGTACCGCCGTCGGTCCCGACCATGGGCCACGACGTCCGGCTGCCCGTCGCCAAGGTGCTCGGCGCGGCCCGGGGCCGGGCCCGCGCCTTCCGGCCCGAGTCGGTGGTGAGCATCTCGGGGATGAGCTTCGGTTCGTTGTCCGGGCGGGCGGTCGAGGCGCTGAACCGGGGTGCGGCGCTCTCCGGCTGCCTGCACAACACCGGCGAGGGCGGGGTGTCGCCGTACCACCGCAACGGCGGTGAGCTGATCTTCCAGATCGGCACGGCGTACTTCGGGTGCCGCGACGACCGGGGCCGGTTCGACCTGGCCCGGCTCAAGGACGTGGTGGCCGCCAACCCGGTCCGGGCGTTGGAGATCAAGCTCAGTCAGGGTGCCAAGCCGAGCCTCGGCGGGCTGCTGCCGGCGGCGAAGGTCTCCGCGGAGATCGCCGAGACCCGGGGCATCCAGGTCGGCCGGGACTGCGTGAGCCCGTCCCGACACGCCGAGTTCTCCGACTGCGACAGCCTGCTCGACTGGGTGGAGTTGCTGGCCGCCGAGACCGGCCTGCCGGTCGGCATCAAGTCCGCCGTCGGCGACCTGAGCTTCTGGACCGAGCTGGCCGACCTGATGCGGGACACCGACCGGGGCGTCGACTTCGTCAGCGTCGACGGCGGCGAGGGCGGCACCGGCGCCGCACCGATGATCTTCACCGACTCCGTGTCACTGCCGTTCCAGCAGGGCTTCGCCCGGGTCTATCCGATCTTCGCCGAGCGCGACCTGCACGAGCAGGTGGTCTTCGTCGGTGCCGGCAAGCTCGGCCTGCCGGACAACGCGGTGGTCGCGTTCGCGCTCGGCTGCGACATGCTCGCCGTCGGCCGCGAGGCGATGCTGGCCATCGGCTGCATCCAGGCGCAGAAGTGCCACGACGACAGCTGCCCGACCGGGGTGGCCACCCAGAACGCCTGGCTGGCCCGGGGCCTGGACCCGACGTCGAAGGCCAAGCGTGCCGCGCACTACGTCAAGACCCTGCGACGGGATCTGATGAAGGTGGCCGAGGCCTGCGGGGTGGAACACCCCGGACTCATCGACGCCGACTCCGTCGAGATCCTCGGCGGCCGCACCAGTTCCACCCCGCTACGCGAGGTGTACGGGTACCAGCCGGACTGGGGCCTGCCCTCGGCCGCCGATCAGAAGGCGATCCGGGACCTGATGTCCACCGAGGCTCCGCAGGGCGGCAGCGCTCCCCCGTCCCCGACCGCACGCAGATGATTCTCCCGACGATCTGACGTGTCGGGCGACGCGCTCGCGCACCCTGGCGAAGCCGACCGCCGACACGGTCACGGTGCTCGGCACCGCGCGGGCGCTGCTGCGGGTGCTGCCCGACCTGTGGCCTCGGTCGATGCGGGCGCGGCGGGTCCGGGGCCCGGTCACCGGA
>NZ_SISL01000512.1:0-3996 GCF_004307965.1 Verrucosispora sp. SN26_14.1
CCGTCCCGGCGGTGGCCGCACCGGCCGCGGTCGCGGTGGTGCCGGCGGCGGTGGCGAGGAACTGACGGCGGTTGAGTAGTCGGGGCCGTCCAGCGGTGCCGGGAGAGTTGGTCGTGGCGGTGCGGAGCAGCAACAGCATCGCGGCGGCGCCGACGGCCGCGCCGCCGAGTGTCGGCAGGGTGTCCAGTGCGGTGGCGGTGGGGCGGGTGAGGATCGCGGTGACGCCGATGCCGGTGAACGCGGCCAGTCCGAGTAGGCCGTAGCGGCGCCTCTGGAACGCCGCCACCCCGATCGCCGCTGCCGCAGCGGTCAGCACGGCGAAGACACCGGTCAGAAGGACGAGCTTGTCGGCAGTGCCGAAGGTGCGGATCGCCCACGCCTTCACGGGTTGGGGGGCGGCGTCGATGGCGGTGGCGCCGACGGCCAGCACCGGATCGGAGGCCGGGCCGAGGAACGCGGCGGCCAGCCGGGCGACGCCCAGTGCGATGGCGGCGCTCAGCACGCCGACCAGGACGGCGCGTGGACGCCACCGGTGGGGTCTGGGGCGTGGCCCCGACCGGCGGTCTGCCGGCCGGGGCGCGGTCGGTGTGGACATCGTCAGCTCGTGGGCATCAGGACGGTGTCGACGATGTACACGGTGGCGTTGGCGGTGGAGACGTTGCCGCAGACCACCATCGAGGTGTCGTTGACGGTGAACGAGGTGCCGCTGCCGGTCACCGTGAGCTCGTCACCCTGCAGGGTCTCGTGTGTGCCGGCGATGGTGTCCGGGGACAGTTGGCCTTCCACCACGTGGTACGTCAGCACATTCTTCAGCGTGGCGTCGTCGGCGAGGACCTTGTCCAGGTCCGCCTTGGGGATCTTGCCGAACGCGTCGTTGGTCGGTGCGAACACCGTGATGCCCTGCGCGCTGTTGAGCGAGTCGACCAGGTTGGCCTTGTCCACGGCGGTCACCAGCGTCGACAGCAGAGGGTTGCCCGAGGCGGCGGTCGCGACCGGCACCTTGGCCATGGCCTCGAAGCTGCCCGGGTCCGCCGTGTCGGTGGGCACGGCGGCGCAGCCGGGACCGAACTGGGCCGCCGCCGCCGACGGCGACGCCATGGGGGCACTGGCCGACATGCTCGGGGCGGTGCCGGTGTCAGCGGTGTCGGTACTGCTGTCGCCGTTACCGCAAGCGGACAGGGCAAGAACGGCGATCGCGCCGGCGGCGACGAACGTACGCCGAGACATGTGAGCTCCTTGCATCCGGGGTTGGTGGTGCGTTCACCGGTGCTTCGGAGCCCGACGCCGGGCGGATGGCTACCGGACGCGATCTCTTTCCCGGCGGCCCTGGCGGCCCGGCCGCAGGGCCGGTCTCGCCCCGCTCACCGCAGTGCCACCTGGACGACGACGTCAGTCGGTGCCGGCGAACCGGACGCGGGCTCGTTGGACACGCCGAACGCCACGACGTCGGTCAGCGGGCCGACGAGGGTGGTCGTGGCCGTGTTTCCGGCGGGGAGCAGGCCGACCGCACGCGGTGCTCCGGCCGACGGGATCAGCCACAGTTGATAGGCCCGGCCGACACCTGGATCGGGTAGTTCCCGCAGCACGGCGACTGCCTGGTCTCGCTGCGCGGACGACACCACCGTGGCACTGCCGCGACCGTCGACGGCCTCCTGGTGGACACGCGCGTCGCCGGCAGCGACCACCTCGGCGATCTGGCGGATGCGATCGTCGCCCGGCTGCTCCTGCCGATCGCGGTCGTCGACGACCGCCCACGTGACGACGCTCGCGCCGGTTGCTGCGACGGCGGCGATCGAGGCGGCGGCGACCCACTGCCGCCATCGCGGCGTCGAGGCGGTGCGGCGGCTCTCGGCGGTGGTGAGGCGTTCCTGGGGAGTTCGGGCCGCCTGCGCCAGGGTCCGCTCTCGGAGTCCTGCGGGCAGTGCCGTGTCGTCGGGTGTGTCGTCGGCGAGGCGGGCGGCGGTCTCCCGTAGTTCGGCCACTTCCAGGCGGCAGGTGTCGCAGGCGGTGAGGTGCCGCTCGAACCCGGCTCGTTCCACCTCGTCGACGGCATCGAGGGCGTACGCGCCGGCGAGGGTGTGGATGTCGCTGTTCATGCCCGCTCTCCCATCGTGACGCCGAGGCAGTCGCGCATCCGGATCAGTCCGTCCCGCATGCGTGTCTTCACCGTGGGTAGTGGCGTGTCCAGCCGTTCGGCGACCTCCCGGTAGGTGTAGCCGCCGTAGTAGGCCAGCGTCACCGCCTCGCGCTGCAGGTCGGTCAACCGCCCCAGGCAGCGGCGGACCTGCTCCCGATCCAGCCGGGCGCTGACCGCCTCGGCCACCTGGTCGTGCGGCACCTCCACGTCCGTCGCCGCGACGCGTTGCGTCCGGTCGGCCAGCGCCTGCTCCGAACGGACCCGGTCCACCGCACGCCGGTGCGCCAGCGTCAGCACCCAGGCGAGACCGGAGCCACGATCGGCGTCGAAACGGGCCGCGGTACGCCACACCTGCACCATGACCTCCTGCGCGACCTCCTCGGCGAGCTGCGGGTCACGCAACACCCGCCGGGCCAGGGCGAGAACCTTGCCGGTGACGGCGTCGAACAAGCCGGCGAATGCCTCCTCGTCGCCACGACCCACCCGCTGCAACAGCTCCTCCACGCTCGGTGGTGGTGGCGGAGTCACGTGCAGCGGTCGCCATCGACGAGCCCGCCCTTGGTCGGATTCCGCCATCTTCTGTCCCCTCTCCGTGCACGCATACCGCTCCCGTTCGGTTCGACGCGGGATGCCCGGTCGGATGGGTCGCCACCACCTGCCGCACCGCCGGTCGCGGCAGGGTCACTATCCGCCACATCTTTCCTGATGGAGTCGACGTGACCTCGACACCCATCCGGCCAGCCGTCGGCTACGAAGACCTCTCGTGATGGAGGATGCGCAGCTTATCGGGCGGTATCGGCTGATCCGATGCATCAGCCAAGGTGTCGCGGGCCGGTTGTGGCTGGCACGGGACGAGTTGTTGGACCGCGACGTCGCGGTCAAACAGGTGCTGTTCCGTGTCGGTCTGACCGAGCGGGAGGGTGCGGAGCTGCGGGAGCGGACCCTGCGGGAGGCGCAGGCGGCGGCCCAGTTGGTGCACCCGAACGTGGTGTGGGTCTACGACGTGATCACGGTCGAGGACCGGCCGTGGATCGTGATGCAGCACGTTCCCTCGCGATCCCTGCATCGGGTGCTCACCGACGACGGGCCACTGCCGGTCGACGCGGTGGCGCGGATCGGGATCGAGTTGGTGGGGGCGCTGGGCGCCGCGCATCGGGCGGGGGTGCTGCACCGCGACGTCACCCCCCGCACCGTGCTCATCGCCACCGACGGGCGGGCCCTGCTGGGAGGCTTCGGGTCCGCGGTGATCGAGGGTGTGGCGGCGGTCAGCCAGTCGTGGGGCATCACCACCTCACCGCAGTACGTGGCCCCGGAGCGGGTCCGCGACGGCGTCTCCTCGCCGGGGGCGGACCTGTGGGCGCTCGGTGCGACCCTGTACGCCGCCGTGGAGGGCCGCCCGCCCTACAGCCGACCCGGGCTGGTGCAGACGTTGATGGCGCTGGCCACCGACCCGCCGGACCGGATGCAGCGCGCCGGCCCGCTCGCACGGATCATCGAGGGACTGCTCGAACGGGACGTACGCCAGCGGATGGGTGCCGCCGAGGTGACCCGCAGGTTGCGGAAGATCACCGGGCCGGTGCTGGCGTCGTCGTACCCGCACGCGCGACGCGTCGCACCCGCCGATGACCCCAGCCCTCAGCCGGGACTGCCGGACGCCGCCCACGACACGACCCGCGCACTGCCCACCACCTGGCCGGACGCCCGCACCCGGGTGCTTCCCGCCACCAGGTCCGGCGACACGACGCAGGTGCTACCCGACAGCGGCACTCCGGCCGACCGGAACACACCGACGGCGCGGCTGCGGGCACTCGCCACGGCCGACGGCCGGACGGGCCTGCGCAGCGCGCTGACCCTCGTGG
>NZ_SISL01000513.1:0-3984 GCF_004307965.1 Verrucosispora sp. SN26_14.1
GCCACGGCCCGCCGCCGGTCCACCCGCCCCGGTCTCCGGCTGCGTCGACTGCGTGTCTGCGAGCCGCGTCCGGCCGCCATCGAGGTCGCCGTGGTGCTCACCGGGGCCGCCGGCCGCACCTGGGCGATGGCGCTCCGCCTGGAACACCGACGCGGCACCTGGCTCTGCACCGACCTCCGCGTCCTCTGAGCGCCCCCCGGGGCCGCCCGAGGCCGTCCCCGGCGCGCAGGGTCCCCGGCGCGGACGCGACGGAGCCGTGGTCACCAGGACCACGGCTCCGTCGAGAACCCGTCGCGGCGGGGCCGGTAGGCCCGCCGGGTGCGGCGTCAGTCCGCCGAGCCGCCACCGGGGGCGCCGTGGCAGCGCTTGTACTTGCGACCCGAGCCGCAGGGGCACGGCGCGTTACGGGACGGCCCGTTGCTGGCACTCACCTGCCCGGTGGGCGCCGACTGGCGGGCCGTGCTGCCGGCCACGCCCGCGCCCCGACCGGTGGACACGCGCTGTGGTGCCGAGGGAGCCGTCCGACCCGGTGCCGCCGGTTCCGAGCCACCGATGCCGAGGGCGGGGGCACGCTGGTCGTCGCGTTGCACGGCGACCGCACCGGACCCGGCTTCCCCGTCGATGGTCGGCGCGGAATACTGCAGGCCCTGCTGCTGCGGTGCCCGACCCAGGCCCTTGGCCCGCACCTCCACCGGCTTGTCCAGCAGCTGGACCTCCTCGGCCTCCGGCTCCGGCTCGTTGACCTGGACGTCCAGGTTGTAGAGGAAGCCGACCGTCTCCTCCTTGATGCCTTCCATCATGGTGGTGAACATCGCGAAGCCCTCGCGCTGGTACTCCACCACCGGGTCGCGCTGGGCGTAGGCGCGCAGCGAGATGCCCTCCTGGAGGTAGTCCATCTCGTAGAGGTGCTCACGCCACTTGCGGTCGATGACCTGGAGCAGCACCATCCGTTCGAGCTGCCGGGTGCCCTCGGCGCCGAGCTGCTCCTCACGCCGGTCGTAGGCGGCGTTCGCGTCGTCCTTGAACTGCGCGACCAGGAAGTCGGCGTCGATGCTGGCCCGCGAGCCGCCGGCCTCCTCCTCGACGTCCTCGATGGTGATGCCGACCGGGTAGAGCTGCTTGAGGTTGGTCCAGAGCTGCTCCAGGTCCCAGTCCTCGGCGTACCCGTCGGAGGTGGCCCCCCGCACGTACTCCTCGACCACGTTGTTGATCATGTTGCGGACCTGGTCGGAGAGGTCCTCACCGTTGAGCACGCGCAGCCGCTCGGCGTAGATCACCTGGCGCTGCTTGTTCATGACCTCGTCGTACTTGAGGACGTTCTTACGGATCTCGGCGTTCTGGCCCTCGATCTGCGCCTGCGCGCCCTTGATCTGGCGGGTGACCATCTTCGACTCGATGGGCACGTCCTCCGGGATGTTGAAGCGCTCCATCACCGCCTCGACCGCACCGGAGCGGAACCGCTTCATCAGGTCGTCCTGGAGGGACAGGTAGAACCGCGACTCACCCGGGTCGCCCTGCCGGCCGGAGCGACCACGCAACTGGTTGTCGATCCGCCGGGACTCGTGTCGCTCGGTGCCGAGCACGTAGAGCCCGCCGGCCGTGGCGACCTCCTCGGCCTCGGCGTCACAGGCCTGCTTCCACTTCGGCATGACCTCTTCGAGCGCCTTGTCGTACTCCTCGGCGTTCTCCTGCGGGTCGAGGCCGCGCTGACGCAGCTCGCTCGCGGCGAGGAACTCGGGGTTGCCGCCGAGCAGGATGTCGGTGCCTCGACCGGCCATGTTGGTGGCGACCGTGACCGCGCCCTTGCGACCGGCCTGGGCGACGATCTCCGCCTCGCGGGCGTGGAACTTCGCGTTCAGCACCGAGTGCGGGATGCCCCGGCGGCGCAGCAGCTGGGACAGGATCTCGGAGTTCTCCACCGAGACGGTGCCGACCAGCACCGGCTGACCGGCCTGGTGCCGCTCCGCGATGTCCTCGATGACCGCGTTGAACTTGGCCTGCTCGGTCTTGTAGATGACGTCCGCGCGGTCGTCCCGGACCATCGGCCGGTGCGTCGGGATGGTCACCACGCCGACCTTGTAGACCTTGTTGAACTCGCCCGCCTCGGTCTGGGCCGTACCGGTCATGCCGGAGAGCTTGTCGTAGAGGCGGAAGTAGTTCTGGAGGGTGATGGTGGCCAGGGTCTGGTTCTCCTGCTTGATCTCCACCCCCTCCTTGGCCTCGATCGCCTGGTGCATGCCCTCGTTGTAACGACGACCGTGCAGGATGCGGCCGGTGAACTCGTCGACGATCAGGACCTCGCCGTCGCTGACGATGTAGTCCTTGTCGCGCTTGTAGAGCTCCTTGGCCTTGATGGCGTTGTTCAGGTAGCCGACCAGCGGGGTGTTCACCGACTCGTAGAGGTTGTCGATGCCGAGCCGGTCTTCGACCTTGGCCACACCGCGCTCGGTGACCGCGATGGTGCGCTTGGAGAAGTCGACCTCGTAGTCGCCCTCGCCGTCCTTGCCGGCCTGCAGGCGGGCCACCACGGCGGCGAACTCGCCGTACCAGCGGGCGGAGTGCTCGGCCGGGCCGGAGATGATCAGCGGGGTCCGGGCCTCGTCGATGAGGATCGAGTCGACCTCGTCGACCACGGCGAAGTTGTGGCCGCGCTGGACCAGCTCGTCCCTCGACCACGCCATGTTGTCGCGCAGGTAGTCGAAGCCGAACTCGTTGTTCGTGCCGTAGGTGATGTCGCACTCGTAGGCCGCACGGTGCTCGGCGGCCGGACGGTTCGGCAGCACCACGCCGACGCTGAGGCCGAGGAACTCGTGCACCCGGCCCATCCAGGCGGCGTCACGCTGGGCCAGGTAGTCGTTCACCGTGACCACGTGCACGCCCTCGCCGGACAGCGCGTTGAGATAGACCGGCATCACCGAGGTCAGGGTCTTGCCCTCACCGGTCTTCATCTCGGCGATGTTGCCGAAGTGCAGCGCGGCACCACCCATCACCTGCACGTCGTACGGCCGCTGGCCGAGCACGCGCGCCGCCGCCTCCCGGCAGACCGCGAAGGCCTCGGGCAGCAGGTCGTCCAGGGTCTGCCCCTCCGCGAGGCGCTCCCTGAACTGCTCGGTCATGCCGCTCAGCTCTTCGTCGGTGAGGTTGACGTAGTCGTCCTCGATCGAGTTGACGGCGGCGGCGATCGCCTTGAGGCGACGCACCATGCGCCCCTCGCCCGCGCGGAGGACCTTTTCCAGAATCGACACGGATCAACGCTCCCCTAGACAGTCTCGAACCATCGTAGGCGTTCCCACGGGCCGATGGTCACTGGTGGCGGTGGTCGGCCGCCGTGAAACCGACATAACGCACCGACGGACCGCCCGACCCTCGGTCATCCGGTTACGCCGTGGGCGAACGATCCGGCACGATGTCTCGGATGGAGCCCGTGGAGATCGCCGAGGACGGAGTACTGCTGCGCCCGTGGCAACCCGAGGACGCCGCCGACGTCCACCGCGCCTGCCAGGATCCGGACATTCAGCGCTGGACCACCGTACCCCGCCCGTACCGACCGGTGGACGCCCAGCGGTTCGTCGCCGAGATCGCCCCGGCGGCCTGGACGGCCGGCACCGGAGCACCCTTCGCGGTCTGCGACGCCATCACCGGCACACTGCTCGGCTCCTGCGGGCTCGTCTCGATCGACCGTGGTACGGGCGAGGTCGGCTACTGGACCGCCCCCTGGGCCCGCCGACGCGGCGTGGCGGTACGCGCCACCCGGGCGGTGGCCCGCTGGGCCTTCGACGCGGTGCCCCTGCGCCGCCTGATCTGGCAGGCGGAACTGGGCAACCACGCCTCCCGGTTGGTCGCGCTACGGGCCGGTTTCCGCATCGACGGTCGGCTGCGGCTGGCCGATCCGGCACCCGGGGGCCGACCGGAGGGCTGGATCGGCTCGCTCTCGCCCGACGAGATCCCGGCGCCGGGTGAGGTGGGTCCGGCCGGGCCGGGCAC
>NZ_SISL01000514.1:0-3984 GCF_004307965.1 Verrucosispora sp. SN26_14.1
GAGACAGGTCGCCGGGGCCGCGGCCCGGACGGTGGGCGGCGGCGACGATCCGCAGGTCATCCTCGCCGCAGAGGTCGATGGCCCCGACCGGTACGTCGTCCGCCGTGGCGAGGACCCGGTCGACGCGCCCGGCCAGCAGCGCCGCGTCGGCCGAGGGTGTGAGGTCCGCTCCGGTGACCAGGATGTGCGGCCCGTCGCCGTGGTCGACCCGGATCGCGGTGTCGCTGCCGATCTGCGCGATCTGCTTTCCGACGAGTGCTTCGAGGACGGACCGGCGGGCGCGCCACGGCGCCGACACGGTCACCGACCGCCCGGTCGCCGGGTCGGTCAGCTCACCGGTGACGGTCGGCGCGGCACCGGCGTGCGCGAGCACCAGCAGACTGGCCGCCACCGTCTCGACATTGACCGACGCATTCGCCCCAGCGGCGTTTCCCGAAGCCACCAGCGATCGCGTCATCGCGCACTCCCTAATACCGGCGGGGGCAGAGAAAAGCAATTCATCGCGCCGCCGTCCACCCCATTCGTGCTGGACGAGTGATCCTTGAATTACTGTCCGTGTCCGGCAATTGGATCAGGTCCCGCCGGGTTACGAGGCAGCACGCTAGGAGTGACCGGATCGGGGTGTCAACGGCCAGAGACCGGGGGAACCAATCGGACATGCCATGGAAGATTGGGTCAGATACCCCGAGGACCTCGTCATCTTAGGGCCGTTTTTGCCTAGTTCCGGAGCGCACCCGCCAACGAAGCAGCCGGCGGCACGCTGGCAGAACTGTGCCAAGTGGAAACGGATCCGCCCCTTCAGCAGGTCTTTTGTGTGACCCTTGGGGGGCAGCCTTTAGGCCGCACCCGCGTCGGCGCGCCCTTTATCAAGGAGAAGGACATGTCACGGATTCTTGCCACGCGACGGATGCGGCTTTTCGTATTGGCGGACACGGCGTCGAACCTCGGCGACTTCGCGCTGTTCCTCGCCATGACGATCTGGGTCAAGACGATAAGTGGCAGCACCTCGGCCGCCGCCCTGGTGATGTTCTCCTTCGCCGCCGGCAGCCTTCTGCTGCCCGCCGCCGGGCTGCTCTCCGACCGGGTACGCCGACGCCCCCTGCTCATCGGCGCGAACCTCGCCCTCGCCGCCGTCGTCCTGCTGCTGCTCCTGGTCGGCGGCGCCCACCACGTCTGGCTCGTCTACGTGGTGATGTTCACCTACGGCGCGCTGGGCAGCGTGACCGGTCCCGCCCAGCTCGCCCTGCTGCCCTCCCTCGTGTCGAAGGACCTGCTGGGCGACGCCAACGGACTCATCCAGTCGGTCCGTGGCCTGATCCGGGTCTTCGCACCGGTGGTCGGCGCGGGTCTGTTCGCCTGGTTCGGCCCGGAGGCGGTCATCCTCATCGACGCCGCACTGTTCGTCCTGGCCGCCGGAGCCCTGCTCGCGATCAAGGTGGACGAGGCGAAGCCGGTCCCGTCCGGCGAACCCTGGCGCACCGAGATCACCGCCGGGCTGCGCTTCATCGGCCGCACCGTGACGCTGCGCCAGCTCGTCGTCTCCTGTGGACTGGCCATGCTCGTGCTGGGCTTCTTCGAGGCGATCGGGCTGGCCGTGGTCACCGCCGGGCTGGACCGCGAGCCGACGTTCCTCGGCGTACTCGGCGCGGCGCAGGCGGTCGGGACCATCATCGGCGGGGTCTCGGCGGGTGCGGTCCTGCGCCGGACCAGTGAGAGCATGACCGTGATCATCGGCCTGGCGATGGTCGCCGTCTCCAGCATGCTGCTGATGATCCAGGTGACGCCGCTGGTGGTCGCCGCGATGGCCCTGCTCGGCCTCTGCATCCCGTGGCTCGTCGTCGGCGCCACCACCGCCCTGCAACGCCGTACGCCGGAGCACCTGCTCGGCCGCGCGTCGGCGGCCTTCGAGTTCGCGGTGACCGTGCCGCAGACCCTGTCGATCGCCGTCGGCGCGGCCCTCATCGCCCTGCTCGACTACCGGCTGCTGCTGGGCATCGTGGCCGCCGCCGTCACCGTCTCCGCCGTCTACCTGGTCACCCGGCCCGCGCAGCCCACCGATTCCGACGAGCAGCTCACCGACGCGCAGGCCGGCGACACGCAGCCCGACGGCGCGCAGCTCACCGACGTGCCGGCCGGCGACGTACTGGCCGCCGCCGCCAAGCCGGTCGTGACGCCGACCTCGGACCGCTAGGCACCGCCCGCCGCTCCCGCCCGGACCGCCTCCTCCCGGCGCCTGACAACCCGCCGTTCTCACCAGGAGACAGACGCCCATGTCTTCGCATCAGGTCCCGACACTCCTCCTCGCGCTGGCCCTGATCTCGCTGCTCGCCTTCGGGGCGGGCGCGGTGGCCCGACGGTTGCGGCAACCTCCCGTGATCGGTGAGGTGCTGGTGGGCATCCTGCTCGGCCCGACGCTGTTCAACGGCCTCGTCTCCGACACGCTCTTCCCGACCGACATCCGGCCGATCCTGACCGCCCTGGCCACGATCGGCGTCGTGCTGTTCATGTTCACCGTCGGGACGGAGCTGAACGCCGGCCTGCTGCGGGGACGACGGATGGTGGCCGGCACGGTCGCCGCCGGCTCCATCGCCGTGCCGTTCGGGCTCGGCGCGCTACTGGCCGTCTACCTGTTCCCCCGGCACCCCACCGACAGCAAGCTGGGCTTCGTGCTGTTCATGGGGGCGGCCATGTCGGTGACCGCGTTCCCGGTGCTGGCCCGCATCCTCATCGACCGGGGCCTGAGCCGCACCTGGCTGGGCAGCGTGGCGCTGGCCTGTGCCGCCATCGACGACGTGCTCGCCTGGACGCTGCTCGCCGTCGTGGTCGCGGTTGCCGGGGCCGGTGCCGGATCCGTCTGGGTGCTGCTCTTCGTGCCGTACGTGCTGGCCATGTTCCTGGTCGTCCGACCGCTGGTGGCCCGGCTGCTGGCCGAACGCACCGAGGGCGGTCCGCCCCGGCCGGCGGCGTTGGTGATCACATTGGTCGGGCTGCTGCTGTCGGCGGCGTTCACCGACTGGATCGGGCTGCACTTCATCTTCGGCGCCTTCCTGTTCGGCGTGGTGATGCCCCGCTCCGTCCTGCCCGAACAGGGCGTCACGGCCCTGGTCAGCGAGCGCATCACGCACCTGAACAGCATGTTGCTGCTGCCGATCTTCTTCGTGGTCGCCGGCCTGAAGGTCGACCTGTCCACCATGGACGTCGGTGACGCGATCGAGCTGGGGCTCATCCTGACGGTCGCGGTGGGCGGCAAGTTCGTCGGCGCCTTCGCCGCCGCCCGCCTCAGCGGGGTGGCCCCGCGACCGGCGGGCGCACTCGCGGTCCTGATGAACACGCGTGGCCTGACCGAGCTGATCATCCTCGCCGTCGGTCTGGAGCTCGGCATGCTCGACGGCCAGCTCTACTCCTCGATGGTGGTGATGGCCCTGGTGACGACCGCGATGGCCGGGCCGCTGCTGCAACTGCTCTACCCGATGCCCAGCGGCCGGGACACCGCGCCGCCGCACGCGCCGGACCTGGAACCGGCGGGCACCCCGGCCCGGTAGCGCCCGATCTCGACGACACACCGTGTCGGCGCGTCGCCCGACACGCCGACACGGTGTGCGATCTGTCCGAAACCGAACGTAGCGGTGTCGACGGACAGACAGAGACGAGCCTGGATCATCCGGGCCGATATAGCTTCCCCATCGACAGCGTCACCGTTCGATGAGGAGGGCCCACGTGACCCGCACACCGCCCATCACCGCCCGACTGCGGATCATGCTCGCCGTCGGTCTGAGCGCCGTGCTGGCGTCGGCGGTCGCCGACGCGCCGGCCACCGCGGCACCTACCACCACCGCCCGGTCCGGCGCGCACGCCGCCGTCGCGGACTCCGGGTCCGTACCCAGTTCCACCCTCTCCGCCAGCGTGCAGCGCGGCGTCGACGGCTCCCGGGGCGGCGGTGTCACCGGCGCCGCCGGCAGCCTGTCTCTTATACAACTCTGACGA
>NZ_SISL01000515.1:0-3964 GCF_004307965.1 Verrucosispora sp. SN26_14.1
CTACCGGGCGCGGCCGGGCCGCCGGTGCCGCGCACGCCGGCCGATGACGACCTGGTCGACCGGTACGTCCGACCGACGCTCGCCGGCACCACGATCGGCGCGCTCGCCGTCACCGAGCCGGAGACCGGTTCCGACGTCGCCGGGATCCGCACCCACGCCCGCCGCGACGGCGACCAGTACGTCGTCAACGGTGCGAAGACGTACATCACCAGCGGTGTCCGGGCGGACTTCGTGACCACGGCGGTCCGCACCGGTCCACCGGGTGGCGGCGAGTTGAGCCTGCTGGTGATCGAGAAGGGCGCGCCCGGGTTCACCGTGGGGCGTCGGCTGGAGAAGCTCGGCTGGCACTGCTCGGACACCGCCGAACTCTCCTTCGTCGACGTACGCGTCCCGGTGACGAACCGGATCGGTGAGGAGGGCACCGCCTATCTCGCGATCATGCAGCACTTCGCCGCCGAGCGGCTCTCCCTGGCCACCCAGGCGTACGCGATCGCGCAGCGCTGCGTCGAGTTGACCGTGCGCTGGTGCCGGGACCGGTCCACGTTCGGGCGTCCGCTGGTCGGTCGACAGGTGGTCCGGCACCGGCTGGCCGAGATGCACACCCGCGCCGAGGCCGCCCGCGCGTACGTGCACGAGGTGGCCGCCCGGGTCGTCGCCGGGGAGCCGGTGGTGACCGAGGTGGCGATGGCCAAGAACGTGGCCGTGGCGGCGAGCGACTGGGTGGTCGACCAGGCCCTGCAACTGCACGGCGGGTTCGGCTACCTGCGCGACGCCGAGGTGGAGCGGCACTACCGGGACGCCCGGATCCTCGGCATCGGGGGCGGCACCACCGAGATCATGAACGAGATCGTCGCGAAGGGCATCGGTCTATGACCACGTTGGAGAGCACGGTCGACCTCACCTCACCGCCCCACCGGGCCAACCGGGAGGCGTTGCGGGACCGGATCGCCGAGCTGGACGCCGCGCTCGACCAGGCACGTGCCGGTGGTGGCGAGAAGTACGTGACCCGCCACCACGCACGCGGGAAGCTGCTGCCGCGCGAGCGCATCGAGCTGCTGCTGGACCGGGACAGCCCGTTCCTGGAGCTGTCGCCGGTGGCCGCGTACGGCACGGACTTCCCGGTCGGGGCCAGCGTGGTGACCGGGATCGGGGTGGTCGAGGGCGTCGAGTGCATGATCGTGGCGAACGACCCGACCGTACGCGGCGGTGCGGTGAACCCGTGGTCGCTGGCGAAGACCCGGCGGGCCGGGGAGATCGCGCTGGCCAATCGGCTGCCGATGGTCAACCTGGTCGAGTCGGCCGGCGCGGACCTGCCCACCCAGGCGGAGATCTTCATCCCGGGCGGCCGGGTGTTCCGTGACCTGACCCGACTCTCGGCCGAGAAGATCCCGACGGTCAGCGTGGTCTTCGGCAACGCCACCGCCGGTGGCGCGTACGTGCCCGGGATGTCGGACTTCACCATCATGATCCGAGAGCGTTCGCAGGTCTATCTGGCCGGGCCGCCGCTGGTGAAGATGGCCACCGGGGAGGACGCCGACGACGAGTCGCTCGGAGGTGCGGCGATGCACGCCACCCGTAGCGGCCTGGCCGACTTCCTTGCCGCCGACGAGCGGGACGGCCTCCGGCTGGCCCGGCAGTGTGTCCGCCGGCTGAACTGGCGCAAGCAGGGGCCGGGGCCGCGTACGCCGCACCCGCGCCCGCCCCGGCACGACCCGGAGGAGTTGCTCGGCATCGTCAGCGCCGACCTGAAGGTGCCCTTCGATCCACGTGAGGTGCTCGCCCGGCTGCTCGACGGCAGCGAGTTCGACGAGTTCAAACCGGCGTACGGCACGGCCCTGGTCACCGGGTGGGGCGAGCTGCACGGGTTCCCGGTCGGCGTGCTGGCGAACGCCCGGGGGGTGCTGTTCAGCGAGGAGGCGCAGAAGGCGACGCAGTTCATCCAGCTCGCCAACGCCGCCGACACACCGTTGATCTTCCTGCAGAACACCACCGGCTACATGGTCGGCACCGAGTACGAGCAGCGCGGCATCATCAAGCACGGCGCGCTGATGATCAATGCGGTGTCGAACTCGACGGTGCCGCACCTGACGGTCAACCTGGGCGCCTCGTACGGGGCCGGGAACTACGGCATGTGCGGCCGGGCGTACGAGCCGAGGTTCCTGTTCACCTGGCCGAACGCGAAGTCCGCGGTGATGGGCCCGGCCCAGTTGGCCGGCGTGCTCTCCATCGTGGCCCGGCAGGCCGCCGCCGCCCGGGGCCACGAGTTCGACGAGGACTCCGACGCCGCCATGCGGATGATGGTCGAGCAGCAGATCGAGTCCCAGTCCGGCGCGCTGTTCCTCTCCGGACGGCTCTACGACGACGGGGTGATCGACCCCCGGGACACCCGTACCGTCCTCGGGCTCTGCCTGTCGGCCGTGCACAACGCGCCGGTACGCGGTGCCGCCGGCTTCGGCGTCTTCCGGATGTGAACCCCCGTGAGCGCGAGGAACGCAGCGCAGCGGAGTCCCGCAGTCGCGAACGAAAGACCAGCCCGATGAGCGCGAGAAAGGCTCTGCTGCCATGATCACCAGGCTTCTGGTCGCCAACCGGGGCGAGATCGCCCGCCGGATCATCGCCACCTGTCGGGTGCTCGGCGTCGAGACGGTCGCCGTGCACTCCGACGCGGACGCCGACGCGCCCTTCGTCACCGAGGCCGATCGGGCGGTACGCCTGCCGGGGAACACGCCCGCCGAGACGTACCTGCGGATCGACCTGATCCTGGCGGCGGCCCGGCGGTCCGGCGCGGACGCCGTGCACCCGGGCTACGGTTTCCTCGCCGAGAACGCCGACGTCGCGGCGGCGGTGACCGACGCCGGGTTGACCTGGGTCGGCCCGTCGGCGAAGGCGATCGCCGCGATGGGCGACAAGCTGGCCGCCAAGGCGTTGCTCGCCGAGGCGGGCGTGCCGATGCTGCCCTCCTGGACCGACGCCGCCCAGGTCACCGACTTCCCGGTGCTGGTGAAGGCGTCCGCCGGTGGTGGCGGTCGCGGCATGCGGATCGTCCGGGACGCCGACGGTCTCGCCGAGGCGGTGGCGGGCGCGGGCCGCGAGGCGGCGTCGGCGTTCGGCGACGGCACGGTCTTCATCGAGCGGTACGTCGAGCGGGGCCGCCACGTCGAGGTGCAGATCGTCGGGGACCGGCACGGCACCGTGCTGGCGCTCGGGGAGCGAGACTGTTCGATCCAGCGCCGGCACCAGAAGATCGTCGAGGAGGCTCCGGCGGTGCTCGCCCCGGAGCTGCGGGACCGGCTGCACGCGGCGGCGGTGGCCGCCGGCCGGGCCGTCGACTACGTCGGCGCGGGCACGGTGGAGTTCCTGCTCGCCCCGGAGGGCGACTTCCACTTCCTGGAGATGAACACCCGTCTCCAGGTGGAACATCCGGTCACCGAGGCGGTCACCGGGCTGGACCTGGTCCGGCTGCAACTGCTGGTCGCCGAGGGCGAGCCGCTGCCACTGACGGTGACGCCGCCGGCCGAGGGCCACGCGATCGAGGTACGGCTCTGCGCCGAGGATCCGGCCCAGGGTTTCCTGCCGGCCACCGGCACCCTGCACCGGTTCACGGTCCCCGGGGTGGTCGGCGAGTTCGTTCCGACGCGTGGGCTGCGGCTCGACTCGGGCGTGCGGGACGGCTCGGCGGTGCAGGTGCACTACGACTCGATGCTGGCCAAGGTGATCGCCTGGGCGCCCACCCGCGCCGAGGCGGCCCGTACGCTGGCCGCCGCGCTGGCGCGGGCCGAGTTGCACGGCGTGGCCACCAACCGGGACCTGCTGGTCCGGGTGCTGCGGAGTCGGGAGTTCGGCGCGACGGAGGTCGACACCGGCTTCCTGGACCGGCATCCCGGGGTCTTCGCCCCGCTGCTGCCGCCCGGCGAGGTGCCCCTGGTCGCGCTCATGTCTCTTATTCACATCTGACGCTGCCGAC
>NZ_SISL01000516.1:0-3963 GCF_004307965.1 Verrucosispora sp. SN26_14.1
GATGAGCGCTAGTCTCGTGGGCTCGGAGATGTGAAGAAGAGACAGGCGCGAGCGTGTCGCCGTGGTCGGCGGCGAGCTGGCCGCCGGACCGCTGCCGGGCGAGGGCTTCCGGGTGTACGCGCGCCTGCCGCTGCGCGCCCTGTCGACCGTGGCGGTGACCTCCTGATCCGGGTGCTGCTCGCCGACGACCAACCGCTGGTGCGGTCCGGGATCGCGATGCTGCTCGCCGCCGAGGCGGACATCGAGGTGGTCGGCGAGTGCGACGACGGTGCCGCCGCCGTCGAGCTGGCCCGCCGGATCCGCCCCGACGTAGTGCTGATGGACGTGCGGATGCCGGGCACCGACGGGGTGACCGCCACCCGCCAGATCACCGCCGACGACGCCGAGGTGCGGGTGCTGGTCCTCACCACCTACCACGTCGACGACGCGGTCCGCGCCGCGCTGCGGGCCGGTGCGTCCGGGTTCCTGCTCAAGGACGCCGTCCCCGACGAACTGACCATGGCGGTCCGTGCCGTCGCGGCCGGCGAGGCGTGGCTGGACCCGGCGGTGACCCGGGCGCTGCTGACCGAGTTCGCGGCGCTCGGCGAGCACCGTGCGCCCACCACCGCCGAGCTGGACCGGCTCACCGACCGCGAGCGGCAGGTGCTGGTGCAGATGGCACACGGGCTGTCCAACGCCGAGATCGCCGCGCGGCTGCACATCGGCGACGCGACGGTGAAGACGCACGTCGGCCGGGTGCTGATGAAACTCGGACTTCGTGACCGTGCCCAGGCGGTCGCCGCCGCCTACCGGGGCGGGCTGATGCCGCCGGTCTGACCGGGCTCGTCGCGGGCCGCCAAGCCCGTGGTGATCAGCAGCAGCGCCGCGCTGTAGGTCGTCATCACCAGCACCCCGTGTGCGGGCAGCGTGGTGCCGGCCGCGCCGAGGCCGATCAGCAGGTCCGACACGAGGAACAGCGCGGCGCCGACCGCGACCCGCCGGTTGACGGCCGTCGCGGTGGCGGCCATCAGGGTCAGCGCCAGGCCGTACCCGAGCACCGGCCAGCGCAGGTCGCCGAGGCGCGGCCAGAGCAGCGCCATCGCGCCCGCCCAGAGCAGCAGGTACCCGACCAGCGCCGGCACCGGCGGCCGCCTCAGGCGGACGAACGCGGTGATCAGCGCCAGTTGCGTACCGAGGAAGCAGCCCATCCCGACCAGGAACGCGACCTCGCCCGGCACCAGCAGCGCGATGTCACCGGCGGTGGCGAAGACCAGCGCGACAGCGACCAGGCCGGTCTGTCCGCGTACCCGCCAGAGCCAGGCCAGCAGCAGCGGCGCGAGCAGCGGCTTGGCCAGCCACTGCACCGGGGTCGCGTCGACCGCCACCGCGATCAGCTCCACGACCGCCACCACCAGGAACGCCCCTAGCCAGGGCGTGCCGCGCCGGGTACGCGCGGACCGGTCCGGTCGACGCGTCGGGTCGGTGGTGTGAGTCGGCCCGCTCATCCGGCCAGCGCCCCGGGTCGGGCGGTCGCCCGCGCGGGCTGCCAGCCGGGGCGACCCAGCAGGTAGCCGAGCCGGTGTCGCCAGCTCGTGGTGCCGCGCAGGTCCCGCCAGATCGCCGCGTACTCGTGGGTGGCCACCCGCAGTGGGTGGTACGTGCCGATGTTCGTGGTCAGTCCGTACCGCACGGCGTTGCCCTCCGGGGCGAAGGTGCCGAACAGCCGGTCCCAGACGATCAGGATGCCGCCGTAGTTGCGGTCGAGGTACTCGTTGTTCGACCCGTGGTGCACCCGGTGGTGCGACGGGGTGTTGAAGACGAACTCGATCGGCCGGGGGAGCACGGTGATCCGTTCGGTGTGCAGGAAGAACTGGTACAGCAGGCTGATCGACTGCTGGAGGAAGATCATCCACGGCGGGATGCCGAGCAGCGCCAGGACGAGCCAGAACGGCAGCGAGGTCATCGGCGTCCAGCTCTGCCGCAGGGCGGTGGAGAAGTTGAAGAAGACGCTGGAGTGGTGCACCACGTGCCCGGCCCAGAAGAGCCGTACCTCGTGGTGTGCCCGGTGGAACCAGTAGTAGGCGACGTCGTCGGCGAAGAACAGCAGCACCCACACCCACCAGTCGCCGGGGGAGAGCTGGAAGGGCGAGACGGTGTACGCCGCCGCGTACAGCCCGACGGTGAGCAGCTTCCAGGGCACGCCGACGAGTTGGCTGCCGGCACCCATGGTCAGGCTGGTGGCGGTGTCCCGTGCCTGGTAGCCGCGTGCGGTGTCGTCCGGCGCGAACCGGTACGACAGCGCCTCGACGAGAATCAGCAGCAGGAACGCCGGAACGGCGTAGAGCACGGCGGGGATCATGCGCGGCTGTCCTTCCTGGCGGGATCGGTGAGGGGGGCTGTCAGCAGGGCCCGCGCCTGGTCGGCGGCGTCGTCGGCCCGGCCCTCGGCGATGGCCCCGGCCAGCCGGCGGTGCCCGGTGACGTCGAGCAACTCGGCGGCGCGCCGCTGCGGCGGGACCTTGCCGACCGCGAGGGCGCCGGCCACCAGACTGTTGAAGGCCAGCAGGTACGCGGTGTTGCCGCTGCCGCAGAGGATCCGCCGCCAGAGCACGATGTTGGCCTCGCCCATCGCCACCAGGTCCGGTGCGAGGGCGCTCAACTCCTCGACCGCGCGGACGACCTGGTCCCGGGCGGCCGGGTCGGCCCGACGGGCGCAGAGCCGGGCGGCGTCGACGCCGATGCACGCGCGCATGTCCATCATGTCGCGCAGCAGCGTGGTCACCGGGAGTACGTCACCGGACTGCACCAGCGACAGGGCCAGGTCCAGCCCGGCGTGCACCCGCCAGTCGAGCACCCGGGTCGCCCCGCCCTGGCTGACCCGCACCAGGCCGAGCTGCTGCAACCGGCGCAGCGCCTCGCGGACGGCGTGCCGGTTGACCTGGAACGCGGCGGCCAGTTCCCGCTCGCCGGGCAGGGTGTCGTCGGTCCGGTAGGTGCCGCTGACGATGGCGTCGCGGAGCTGCCCGAAGACGAGGTCGGAGACGGAGGCACGAGTGACGGGGACGAATGCCATGCCGGGCAGTGTGGCGCAACGCACGTCAACTCGTCAACTGGTTGGACCAGTGTCCGTGAACTGTCCATGTCCCGACACATGGAGCACTCTGTGATCGGAGTGTCGCTGTGGGTTAAGGTCGTTCGCGTTCGCTGACCGTGACCAGACGGCACCGGCCGGCACCGGTGTCCGCGTCACCGACCGGCCCGACGACACAGGAGCTCTCGTGCAGGTCACCCCGCTGGTCCACCGCGCCCGCTGGAGCGACATCGACTGGATCGTCGACCTCGTCACCGCCACCGTCGCGCCGACCGCCACCGGCGCATGGCTCGTACCCGATCCGCGACGGCGGCCCGCCGTCCTCGCCGCCGTGGCCCGGATCCGGGTCGAACACGCCCTTCTCTTCGGCGACGCGTTCCTGCTGGCGAACGGCGCGGCGGCCACGGTCTGGTTCCACCGGTACCGGCCGATCCCGCCGCCGCCCCGCTACGACGAACGGCTCGACGACGCCTGTGGCGTGCACGCCGCCCGCTTCCGCCGGTTCGACGAGGTCCTCGCCGCGCGACGCCCCGAGGAGCCCCACCAGCACCTTGCCCTGCTCGCCGCACCGCCGGACGCCGACCGGGCGGGGCAGGCCGCCACCATCCTCGCCGGCAGTCACCAGTGGATGGACACGCTCGGCCTGCCCACCTACGCCGAGGCGCACCACGAGGCCGACCACCGCCTCTATCGCCGTGCCGGCTACCAGGAGCGGTGCCGTCTCGTCCGTGCAGACGGGCGCCGGGTCGCCGGGCTCTGGCGCCCCGCCCCGCCCGCCCGCCTCGACCGGGTCGTCGACGTCGGGTTGTCCCGTGCGGGCATCGCTGCACACCGCGACACGCCCCTGCCCGCCGCCGACGCGGACGCCCCGCTCGTCCGGTGACCGGGCCCCGG
>NZ_SISL01000517.1:0-3957 GCF_004307965.1 Verrucosispora sp. SN26_14.1
GGGTGGGGGTGGGGCGGTCAGGGCTTCGGCCAGGTCGGGGAGGAGGAGGTCGATCTGCCAGTCCCGGGCGTGGTGGCTGCGGAGCGCCTCGGCGACGGTGTGTTCGGTGATCTCCTCGGGAGGCTGCCAGGCGACGCGGCGGATGGTGTCCGGGGAGATCAGGTTCTCCGGCGGCAGATGGTGCGCGCCGGCCACCCGCAGCACCACCTCACGGGAACGGGCCAGCCGGGCGGCGGCGGCCGGGTCCCGTTCGGCCCACCGGTGCGGTGGTGGCGGGCCCTCCACCGTCGGCGTCACCGGCAACTCGTCGTCCGGCAACTGCCGGGCGTCGTCCAGCGCCGTCAGCCAGGTCCGCGCCAGCCGGCGTACCGACCGACCGCCGAAACCGGGCAGGGTGAGCAGCGTCTTCTCGTCCTTCGGGTCCAGCTCGGCGGCGGCCACGATGGCCGAGTCGGGCAGGACCCGCCCCGGTGCCGCATCCCGACGGGCGGCGATCTGGTCGCGGGCGTACCAGAGGGAGCGCACCCGGGCCTGCGCCCGCGCTCCGCGTACCCGGTGGATGCCGGAGGTGCGCCGCCACGGGTCGGCCCGGACCCGGGGTGGACGGTCCCCGCTGTTCACCAGCGCAGCGAACTCCTCGGCCGCCCACGCGGACTTGCCCTGCCGGGACAGTTCCGCGTCGAGCGCGTCCCGCAGGTCGGTCAGCAGCTCCACGTCCAGGGCGGCGTAGGTGAGCCAGGACTCCGGCAACGGCCGGCTGGACCAGTCCGCCGCCGAGTGGTGCTTCTCCAGGCTGAACCCGAGCAACTGCTCGGTGAGCGCGGCCAGGCCGACCCGCTCGAACCCGGCCAGCCGGGCGGCCAGCTCGGTGTCGAACAGTCGGCGTGGTCGCAACCCCAGCTCGGCGAGGCAGGGCAGATCCTGGTTGGCCGCGTGCAGCACCCACTCCGTGTCGGCTATCGCCGCGTCGAGCATGCTCAGGTCGGGTAGCGGCAACGGGTCGATCAGCACGGTGCCGGCGCCCTGGCGGCGTAACTGCACCAGGTACGCCCTTTGGCTGTAGCGGTAGCCGGAGGCGCGCTCGGCGTCCAGGGCCACCGGACCGGTGCCGGCCGCGAAACGGGCCACCACCTCGGTGAGTTGGTCCGGTGTCGCCACCGGTTCGGGAGTGCCCTCACGTGGGGCGGTCAACGGCACGGACTCGCCGCCAGTGGGTTCGGTCCCCGCGTCCGACGGCTCCGGCCGCGCCGACGGCTCGTGGTGCGTGTCGTTTCCCGTACGGCTTGCGGCGGTCCGACGGCGCAGGGGTGGTTCGTCGGTCACCTGGCAACCCTAGTGCGCCAATGGATCGTGCGGCGCGCACCCGCCCCGCCGCGTGTCGGCGGTTCGCCGCCTGGGTGCCGTACCGGCCCCGTCAACCGGCGGCCGCGGCGCGCCGCTCGGGCAGCGCGGTGACACCCGGCGGCGGCAGACCCGCCGTCGAGGCGAGCAGCGTGCACCAGGCGTACAGGTGCGGGGTGAGCTCGATGCCGGTCGGGGTCCACGACGCGCGGATCTCGATGTCACAGGCGGCCGGCGGACCCGCCAGGTCGCCGAACCGGTTCGACGCCGTCTGGGTGATCGTGCCGCCGATCGCCCGGTGCCCGGCGTCGTGCGTCTCCAGCGCGTCGGTGAGCCAGGTCCAGGCCACCCCGGGCAGCAGCGGGTCGGTGGCCAGGTCGACCTCCAGCTCGGCGCTCACGTAGGTGACCAGTCGCAGGGTGCCCTGCCACCCCTCGTGGCCGGCGGGGTCGTGCAGCAGGATCAGCCGGGCGGTGGCCACCTCGTCACCGTCGCGCAGCACCGCCGCGGAGAGGGCGAAGGAGTACGGCGCCAGCCGCTGCGGCGCGCCGACCTCCTCCAGCACGATCTCCGGTCGAGGCGCCGACACCCGGAGCCCGGTGACCGCGCGGGCGAAGGTGTCCGGGAGCGCGATCGGGGCGGCCATGTTCGCAGCCTAAGCCGCCGCCCGGTTCCCGGCCGGGATGGCGCGCCGACGATCTCCCCACACGGGCGCGCTCCGCCCGCTTCTGTGTTAGCAGGGGTCCCCTGCTCTACCGCAGGCGTTAGCAGGGGGCCCTTCCTTGCACGCCCGCTACGTCACAAAGCCGGCGGTGGGCGCGGGGTGGGGATCGGCCGCGTGGCACGATGGCCGCGATGGCCACCGAGACCACGGGCGACGCCGCCCGAGACGACGCAACCCGCCCCGACGGGCCGGCCGACTCGCCCTTCGTACGGGCGTGCCGCCGCCGGTCCGTCCCACACACCCCGGTCTGGTTCATGCGCCAGGCCGGCCGCTCGCTGCCGGAGTACCGCCAGATCCGGGCCAACGTGGCGATGCTGGAGTCCTGCCGCCGCCCCGAGCTGGTCACCGAGATCACCCTCCAGCCGGTACGCCGGCACCACGTGGACGCGGCGATCCTGTTCAGCGACATCGTGGTGCCGGTCGCCGCGGCCGGGGTCGACCTGGACATCGTGCCCGGAACCGGCCCGGTGGTGGCCGAACCGGTCCGCACCGCCGCCGACGTCGCGCGGATCCGACCCATCGACCGCAGCGACGTCGGGTACGTCGACGAGGCGGTCCGGATGCTGGTCAAGGAGTTGGGCGACACGCCGCTGATCGGCTTCGCCGGTGCCCCCTTCACGCTCGCCAGCTACCTGGTCGAGGGCGGGCCGTCGCGGACCCACGCCAAGACCAAGGCCCTGATGTACGGCGAGCCCGAGCTGTGGCACGCGCTGGCCGGCCGGCTGGCCGAGGTGACGTTGGCGTTCCTGCGCGTACAGATCGAGGCCGGGGTCTCCGCCGTACAGCTCTTCGACTCCTGGGCCGGCGCGCTCTCCGAGGCCGACTACCGTCGCTTCGTGCTGCCCCACTCGACGGCCGTGCTCAGCGGGCTGGCCGACTCGGGTGTGCCCCGGATCCACTTCGGGGTGGGCACCGCCGAGCTGCTCGGTGCGATGGGCGAGGCCGGTGCCGACGTGGTCGGCGTGGACTGGCGTACGCCGCTGGACGTCGCTACCGGCCGGATCGGGCCGGACAAGGCCGTGCAGGGCAACCTCGACCCGTGCCTGCTGTTCGCCCCGTGGCCGGTGATCGAGGCCGAGGTGCGGCGGATCCTCGACGAGGGCCGGGCCACCCCCGGGCACGTGTTCAACCTCGGCCACGGCGTCCTGCCGGAGACCGATCCGGAGGTGTTGACCCGGGTGGTCGCGCTGGTCCACGAGCTCTCCGCCCGGGACTGACCGCCATGGCGACGCGGTGGCGGGTGGCGGTGGTCGGCGGCGGCATCACCGGGCTGGCCGCCGCGTTGCGGTTGCGCGACCGGGCCCCCGAGGGCACCGAGATCACCGTGTACGAGCAGTCCGGCGCGCTCGGTGGCAAGCTGCGCACCGGCGAGCTGGCCGGCGGGCCGGTGGAGTTCGGCGCCGAGTCGTTCCTGATGCGGGACCCGGCCGGCGGTGAGTCGGCCGCGGTGACCCTGGTCCGCCGACTCGGGCTGGCCGACCGGATCGTGCACCCGACCGTCGGGCAGGCCGCCCTCGCCGTCGACGGCGGGCTGCGCCCGATCCCGGGCGGGACGCTGGTGGGCGTACCCGGGGATCTGGCGAAGGTGACGGCGGTGGCCCGGCCGACGCCGGAGGCCGACCACGACGGCGGTCGGCCGCTGCTCGGCCCGGACGAGGACGTCGCCGTCGGCGCGCTGGTCCGCGCCCGCTTCGGCGACGAGGTGGTCGACCGGCTGGTCGACCCGATGCTCGGCGGCGTGTACGCCGGCCGCGCCGACGACCTCTCACTGGCCACCACCATGCCGGCGCTGGCCCGGGCGGCCCGGACGGAGCACACGCTGCTCGGTGCGGTACGCGCGGCGCAGGCCGCCACCCCCCGCGCCCCCGGCGAGCCGGTCTTCGGCACCCTGG
>NZ_SISL01000518.1:0-3926 GCF_004307965.1 Verrucosispora sp. SN26_14.1
GTACCGCCCAGCGCCGCGAGCGCCCGACGGCGACCGACGCGGCGACCGCCGTCGTCGTCACCGTCCAGATCGGGCGGTCCGCCCACCGGCATCGGCGGTACCCCGTGCCCGTCCGGCCCGATCCACTGCGGGCGGCCGTCGTGCGGGTAGGGCTCGACCGGGTGCGGCTGAGGTCGGGGGTACGGGGTGGCCTGGTGTGGGTGTGGTCGAGGGTGCGGGTGGGGCTGCCGGGATCGGGGGTACGGACGGGGGTCCTGTCCGCGCTCGTCGCGGCGGGGTGGCACATGCTGGTCGGCCATACACCGTTCCCGTTTCTACCCAGCGTCGCGCTCACGGCCGAGCGGGGGTGGTGAGGTGCGACGACTGCTGCCGGAGGGGGTTGCCCCGGCAAGGTAGTCAGCGGCATCTGACCCGACAAGACGGGCCGTCCCGCCCGCCCGGGGCGACTTAAGGCAACGCTCAACGCGAGCGGAGGTCGCCTACCGCACCGGTCGCCCGGGTACACACCACGCGAGCAGCACGGACGACACGAGCCGCCTACCGTAGGTGACAATCCCACCCGCCCGGTCGACGGCGGACCGGTTCGACCCCACAGGCAGATTTAAGGCGTGCGTAAGGCAGTGCTCAGGCGTCCGGTCGCGCTCCCGCCGCCGTCCGGCCCTGCTGCTGGCGCTGTCCGGCCGCGCTGGCGGCGCTGTCCGACCGCACTCCCGGTCGGTGCGGACCGGCGACCGGCCAAAGTAGGACCAGCAGGAGAGCGTGAGCCGTCGCCGCAGGGGTAATCCGCCGCGCCGTTGCTGAACGCGTGAGGGGAAGGCACATGCTCAGCAAAGAGGACCAGCGCCGTTTCGAGCAGATCACCCGCAATCTCCGGGAGAGCGATCCGGCGTTCTTCGCCCGGCTCGACAACCGATCCCGGATGCGACGCGGCCGGATGCTGCTGTTGATGACCATCGTGTTGTGGGCGGCCCTGCCGGCCACGACCGTACTCGCCGGCCGGCTGGCCGGGGCGGTGTACGCCGTCCTGCTGGTCGTCAACACCGCCCTGATGTGGCGGTACCGGCACCGCTGGGTCTGACCACCGGTCCGCTCACTCGCCGAGCTGCCGGTACGCCTGGCGCAGACGCTCGGCCAGACCCGGTCCGCCGATCGCCGGTGCGGGCGCGCCGAGCTGCCGCAACAGCAGGTCGGGGCGGCTCGCCAGGCTCGGTGGGCGGTCCGGCAGCGGCACCGGCGGCAACCAGAACCGGTCGACCGTCTCGGCGAGCGGCGGGGCCGGCAGGTCGGTGAGGACACGTGCCGCACCGGCCGCCGGAAGAGCCACGTCGCCGCCGGACGACCGGTCGGCAGCACCGTCCGTCGACGACGGACCGGGTGCTGTCGGGTCGCCTGCTCGTGGGGCGGCGCCGGTCGCCACGGGCGGATCACCGACGTGGACGTTCGGGGTGCCGTGCACCTCGCGCCCGCTCGGTGGACTGCGCAGCTCCCGCCCGTTCGGGTTGCCGCGCAGCTCGCGTAGTCGGGCGAGCAGGTCGGACCGGCTGCGGCCCCGCCAGTGCAGCAGGGCGAACGGATCCGCGTCGAACGCCTCGGCCAGCAGATAGAACGTGGCCGCGAGGTGTTTGCAGGGCACCGCCGCGTCCGGGCAGGAGCAGTGCTGCTCAAGGTCGGTCACCGTAGCGGGGAACAGCGGTGCGCCGAGCGTGGCGAGCAGTTCCTCCAACTCGGCCGGCAGGTCACCGGCGAGCAGCCGGGCGCTGAAGAACGCCTGGGCGGCCAGCTCCGTCTCGATCCGTGTCCAGAGGTCGGCCGGGAACGGTGGCAACGCGACCCGGACCTGGTACGGCCGGGGTCGTGAACCCTGCACCACCGCGTCCACGCGTCCGGGGTGGACGTCGAGGCGTACCACCTGGCCGGCGCGCGCGTACGCCCGGCCCCGGGTCAGCCGGGTGCCGAGCGCGAACGACTCCAGCACCTCCACGAACCGCCGCGACCACCAGGACACCCCGATGGCACCCCGGGTGCTGCGGGCACGCAGCCCGCCGTCGACCCGGCGCGGCGGACCGTACTCGGCGAACCGGCCCTCGGTCACTCGGCCACCGCCCCGGCCTCCAGCGCGAACAGCTCCCGCAACTGGGTGGTGGAGAGCTCGGTGATCCACTGCTCGCCGGTGCCGACGACCGACGCGGCCAGGCCGCGCTTCTCGGCGATCAGCGCGGCGACCTTCTCCTCCACCGTGCCGGCGCAGACGAACTTACGGACCTGGACCCGGCGGCGCTGCCCGATCCGGAACGCCCGGTCGGTGGCCTGGTCCTCCACCGCCGGATTCCACCACCGGTCGACGTGCACCACGTGGTTGGCGGCGGTCAGCGTCAGTCCCGTCCCACCGGCCTTGAGGGAGAGCACGAACAGCGCGGGCCCGTCGTCGGACTGGAAGCGGGCCACCATCTCGTCCCGGTCGGCCTTGCCGACCCCGCCGTGCAGGAACAGCACCTCCCGGCCGAACCGGGCCGCCAGGTGGCCGCGCAGCATCCCGCCGAACTCGGCGTACTGGGTGAACAGCAGCGCCTTCTCCCCCGCCGCCAGGACCTCGTCGAGGATCTCCGTCAACCGGGCCAGCTTGCCGGAGCGTCCGTCCAACGGGGAACCGTCGCGCAGCAACTGCGCCGGATGGTTGCAGACCTGCTTGAGCCGGGTCATCGTGGCCAGCACCAGCCCCCGCCGCTCGATGCCCTCGGAGGACTCGATCCGGGCCAGCATGTCGTCGACCACCACCCGATAGAGCGCCGCCTGCTCGGCGGTGAGGTTGCAGACGACCTCCATCTCCAGCTTCTCCGGCAGGTCCGAGATGATCGAGGCGTCGGTCTTGAGTCGGCGCAGCACGAACGGGCCGGTGATCCGGCGCAGCCGCTCGGCGGTGTCGGCGTCGCCGTGCCGCTCGATCGGCTCGGCGAACCGCTTCCGGAAGGTCGCGGCCGGGCCGAGCAGCCCCGGATTGGCGAACTGCATGATGGACCAGAGGTCGGCCAGCCGGTTCTCCACCGGCGTACCGGTGACCGCCAGCCGGTGCCGGGCGGGCAGCAACCGCACCGCCTCGGCCTGCCGGGTGGCGGCGTTCTTGATCGCCTGCGCCTCGTCCAGCACCACCCGGTGCCAGTCCACCCCGGCCAGGTCCACCGCGTCCCGCGCCGCCACCGAGTACGTGGTGAGCACCAGGTCGGCCTCCTGCGCGGCGGCACCGACGTCGTCGCCCCGGGCCCGCTGCGCGCCGTGGTGCACGTGGACGCGCAGCTCCGGGGCGAACCGGGCGGCCTCCCGCTGCCAGTTGCCGACCAGCGACATCGGACAGACCAGCAGCGTCGGCCCGGCCCCGGCCGGATCACCGGCCAGCAGCGCCAGCAACTGCACCGTCTTGCCCAGCCCCATGTCGTCGGCGAGCACCCCGCCCAGCCCGAGCGACTGGAGGAACGCCAGCCAGGCCAGCCCCCGCCGCTGGTACGGCCGCAGCGTGCCGTGGAACGACGGCGGCGGGTCCAGTGGCGTGAGCCGACGCTCCACCGACCCGGCGAGCAGGTCACCCAACGCCCCGTCGGCGGTCACCTCCAGCACCGGCAGGGCGTCCGGTTGCGTACCGTCGGCGAGCCCCAGCCGCAGCAGGTCGGCGACGGTCAGTTCGCCGGTGGACCGCAACAGGCGCAGACCGGCGGCGAGCCGCTTCGGATCCAGCTCGACCCACTGGCCGCGCAACCGCACCAGCGGCGTCTTCACCTCGGCCAGCCGGGCCAACTCCTCCTCGGTCAGCGGCTGGTCCCCGAGCGCCACCTCCCAGCGGTAGTCCACCAGGGCGTCCAACCCGACCCGGTCGGTCGGGCCGCTGACCGTGCCGGGCGCGGCCCGCGACCCGGCCCTGGCTCTTATACACCTCT
>NZ_SISL01000519.1:0-3943 GCF_004307965.1 Verrucosispora sp. SN26_14.1
GCGCAAGGCCGCGCCCGCCGCGCGCAAGGCCGCGCCGGCTCGCAAGGCTGCTTCCGCCGTGGGTAAGACTGCGCCGGCCCGGAAGGCTGCTTCCGCCGCGCGGAAGGCCGCGCCCGCGCGCAAGGCGACGATGGCGCGGGCCACCACCGCGCGCAAGGCACCGGCCACGAAGACCACGGCGGCGGCCAGCAAGGCACCCGCGCGCAAGACCACCACGGCGTCGACCCGGACCCCCGCCCGTACGACGGCGGCGAAGGCACCCGCGAAGAAGGTCCCGGCGAAGAAGGCGTCCACCGCCGCCCCCGCGACGAAGACGACGGCCGGTCGGACCGTTTCCGCGCGCAAGACCGCTCCCGCGAAGAAGACGGCTCCGGCGAAGAATGCCTCGACTGGTCGGGCCACACCGGCGCGCAAGACCGCTCCGGCGAAGAAGGCGACAAGTCGCGTCGCTCCGGCGAAGAAGGCGGCTCCGGCGAGGAAAGCGGCGACAGGTCGCGTCGCTCCGGCCCGTAAGACCGCTCCGGCGAAGAAGGCGGCCTCGACCCGGCCGGCCGCGACACGCAAGACGGCGACCGCAGCGAAGAAGACGACGACCCGGGCCACGGAGGCGCGCAAGTCCGCACCGGCGAAGAAGTCTGCGGCGAAGGCGACGAGCAGGGGTACGGCGGCTCGGAAGTCCGCCGTCCCGGCGAAGAAGTCCACCGCCTCGGCGCGCACGTCGACAGCACCGGCCCGGAAGTCGACAGCACCGGCCCGGAAGTCGACAGCACCGGCCCGCAAGTCCACGGCGAGCGCGACGACCAGGGCGGCGGCCCGCAAGTCCACGGCCCCGGCGAAGAAGGCCACGACGAGCGCCGCGAGCCGTGCGCGTCAGTCCACAGGTTCGGCGGCGAAGTCCACCGCGAAGCGGACGACGACCTCGGCCCGCAAGGCCCCCGCCAAGCGAGCCACCGCCAAGTAGGCACCCCACTTCGACGAAGCAGGTCCCTACCCACGCGTTGCCCGTCGGTCACCCTCGCGCGCTCAAGGCCGGTCGGCCGCGCGCGATCATGGAGTTGTGGCCCCCCGCGAAAGCCGCGAAATTGGGCGAGGCGGGTGCCACAACTCCATGATCGACGCGTGCGGGCTCGCCGCACCCGCCACCGACTGTGGTGGTGGGGTGGTCGGTCGGGGGAGGGCGGGGTGTGCGGGAGGCTGTCAGGATTGGCCCATGGTCATCCGACGGGTTGTCGCACCCCGCATCGATTTCGGCGGGCTACGTCGTGAGTTGGGGCTGCCTGAGGCATACCCCGAGCAGGCGCAGCGGGAGGCCGACGAGGCGGTCGCCGCACCGCCCCGGCCGGCGGTGGACCGGACGGACGTGCCGCTGGTCACGGTGGATCCGCCGGGGTCGCGGGATCTGGACCAGGCGATGCACCTCAGCCGCCGTACGGGTGGGGGCTTCCGGGTGCGGTACGCGATCGCGGACGTGGCCGCGCACGTACGCCCGGGTGGTGCGTTGGAGGAGGAGACCTGGCGGCGGGGGCAGACGGTGTACCTGCCCGACGGCAACGTGCCGTTGCACCCGCACAGTCTCGGTGAGGGTGCGGCGAGCCTGTTGCCGGACGTGGACCGGGCGGCGGTGCTGTGGACCATCGACCTGGACGCCGAGGGCGCGACCACGGCTGTCTCGCTGGAGCGGGCGCTGGTGCGCAGCCGGGCCCAGTTGGATTATCCGAGTGTGCAGGCCGACGCGGACGCGGGCCGGTTGCCGGAGCCGATCGCGTTGTTGCCGGAGATCGGTGCGCTGCTGACCGCGCGGGGTCTGCGCCGGGGTGCGATCAATCTGCCGATCCCCGAGCAGGACGTGGAGGCCGACGGCGACGGGTGGCGGCTGGTGCTGCGGGCACCGGTGCCGATGGAGGAGCACAACGCGCAGATTTCGCTGCTCACCGGGATGGCGGCGGCGGACCTGATGCTGGCCGGCGGGATCGGGCTGTTGCGGACGATGCCCGCGCCGAAGGCGGAGGCGGTGCAGCGGTTGCGGGCGGCGGCGGGGCCGCTGGGCGTGGACTGGCCGGAGGGGATGAGCGTCGGGGAGTTGCTGCTGGGGTTGGACCCGGCGCAACCGAGGGCCGCCGCCTTCGTCGATCAGGCGGCGGAGCTGATGCGGTCGGCCGCGTACACGGCGTTCGACGGCGAGGTCCCGGAGCAGCCGGCGCACGGTGGGGTGGCGGCGGCGTACGCGCACGTGACGGCGCCGCTGCGTCGGCTGGCCGACCGGTACGCCACGGAGGTCTGCCTGGCTCTGCACGACGGCCGTGCGGTGCCGGACTGGGCACGGGAGGCGTTGCCCCGGTTGCCGGCGGTGATGTCGACGACGGACCGGGCCGCGTCGGCGGCGAGTCGGGGTGCGATCGACCTGGCCGAGGCGGTGTTGTTGGCGCACCGGGTGGGGGAGACGTTCGACGCGGCGGTGCTGGACGTCGACGCGCCGCCGAACGGCAAGGGGCGTGCGAACCGTCCGCCCGGGGGCGCGGTGGCCCTGGACGATCCGCCGGTACGGGCCCGGTGCACCGGCGAGCTGACGCTCGGCACCCGGGTCCGGGTCCGACTGGTCGCGGCCGACCCGGCCACCCGCACGGTCACCTTCGCCCTGGCCTGATCCGGCTCACGGCGGTCTCCGACGGGCGGCGGGACCCGGCTCGCCGCGATCCTCGACCACCGGGACCCCGCAACGGTCGGCGGTGCGTAGTCGCGACGCTGCGGGCGGTTGCCGTCGGGCCTGCTCAGCGGGGTTTGTCACAGCTCAGAGCGCTGCTGCGGGGCCGCAGGATTTGCGAGGATGACGACCATGGCATATGACGCGAGCGACCTGCCCGACGTTTCCGGGCTCACCGTCGGCATCATCGGTGGCACCGGTGACCAGGGCCGGGGGCTCGCCTACCGGTTCGCCCGGGCCGGTCAGACGGTGCTCATCGGTTCCCGTTCCGCGCAGCGCGCGGCCGAGTCGGCTGCGGAGATCGCGGCCCTGCCGGGCGTACCGGCGGAGGGCGGCGTGACCGGGGCGGACAACGAGGAGGTGGCCCGGCGCAGCGACGTGGTGATCATCGCGGTGCCGTGGGACGGGCACGCCGCCATCGTCTCCGCGCTCGCCGCACCGCTCGCCGGCAAGATCGTGGTCGACTGCGTGAACCCGCTCGGCTTCGACAAGCAGGGCCCGTACGCGTTGCCGGTGTCGGAGGGCAGCGCCGTCCAGCAGGCCGCCGCGCTACTGCCCGACTCCCGGGTCTGCGCCGCGTTCAACCACGTCAGCGCGCCGCTGCTGGCCGACCCGGAGATCGACCGGATCGAGCTGGACGTGCTGATCTGCACCGAGGAGCGGGAACTGGTCGGGATCGTCGGCGCGCTCGCCGCCCGGATCCCCGGCATGCGGGGCATCTACGCCGGACGGCTGCGCAACGCGCACCAGATCGAGGCGTTCACCGCCAACCTGATCGCGATCAACAAGCGCTACAAGGCGCACGCGGGCGTCCGCGTCACCGACGTCTGAGTGACCGTACGACGCAGGGATCAGAAGACGACCTCGACGCCGGCCTTCTTGCAGGCGGCGGTGAGGTTCTCGCCGGCCTTGGCGAAGCCCGGGTTGTCGGCGGCGGCGGCCGGATCGGCGGCGGCTGCCGCCCGACCCGCCTCGGTGCTGAACTTGCCCATCGCGGCGGCCACCTTGCTGTCGCCGCCACCGCTGGCGGCGAGCTTCGTCATCTCCTTCTCCAACCCGCCCAGGATCTCCTTGAACACGGCCGGGGTCGGCTCGCCGCCGGACTGAAGGGCCTTGACGAGTTCGGCCCGCATCCCGTCACTGGCCTTCTTCGCCGACTGGCACAACTTCTTGTCGCCGACCACGTCGGCGGCGCTGGCCGTCGACGGCGCGGAGGCGGCGGGGGTCGGGGTGGCCGAGGGC
>NZ_SISL01000052.1:0-21955 GCF_004307965.1 Verrucosispora sp. SN26_14.1
GCGCTGCACCGGGCCGCCGACGCGGTGGCCGCCGTCGCCGACGAGCTGGCCGAGGCGACCACGACCGAGATGGGCAAGCCGCTCGCCGACGCGCGGGGCGGCGTCGAGGCCGGCATCGCCACCCTGCGGCAGTACGCCGAACTCGCCCCGACCCGGGGTGGGCGGACCCTGCACGGCACGCCCGACGCCCTGGACTTCATGACACCGCAGCCGCGCGGCGTCGTCGCCGTGATCACCCCGTGGAACGACCCGGTGGCGGTGTCGTGCGGGCTGCTCGGTGCCGCCCTCGTCACCGGCAACGTGGTGCTGCACAAGCCGAGCGAACGCACCCCGGCGACCGGATGGCTGCTGGCCCGCGCCGTCGACTCGGCGCTCCCGGCCGGCGTGCTCTCGCTGCTGATCGGCGGCGCGGAGACCGGGGCGGCGCTCGCCGGGGCCGAGGTGGACGTGGTGGCGCACGTCGGGTCGACCGCCACCGGCCGGGCCGTCGCCGCGGCAGCCGCCCGCAGCGGCGCCAAGGTGCTGCTGGAGAACGGCGGCAGCGATCCGCTGATCGTGGACGCGGACGTCGACCCGGTCTGGGCCGCCGGGCAGGCCGCGACCGGCGCGTTCGCCAACGCGGGCCAGATCTGCGTGGCGGTGGAGCGCGTCTACGCGCACCGCGACGTGGCCGAGGACTTCGTCGCCGCGCTGGTGGAGCGGGCGGCGGCGCTGCACGGCGGGCCGGGCCGCGATCCCGCCACCGACCTGGGTCCGCTCGTCGACCGGCGACACCGCGACCAGGTGCACGGGCAGGTGACGGCGGCGGTCGCCGACGGGGCACGGATCCGTGTCGGCGGGACGCTGCCGGAGGGACCGGGCGCCTTCTACCCGGCCACCGTGCTGGACAACTGTCGGCACGACATGGCGCTGGTCCGGGAGGAGACGTTCGGGCCGGTCGCACCGGTCGTCGTGGTCGACTCGTTCAGCGAGGCGCTGCGGTGTGCCGCCGACTCGCCGTACGGGTTGGCCGCGACCGTACTGACCGGGTCGATGAGCCACGCCCAGCGGGCGTGGCGGGAGCTGCCGGTGGGCACGGTGAAGGTGAACGCGGTCTTCGGCGGCGCCCCGGCCGGGGCGGCCCACCCGCGTCGGGGCAGCGGTCAGGGTTTCGGCTACGGGCCGGAACTGCTCGACGAGTTCACCGCCACCAAGGCGGTGCACATCGAGGCTCCCGGCGGCGGGCACTGGTGAGGACCGCGTACCCGCACGTCGAGGGCCCCGACCCGGCGCGTGACGGCGGGTCGGGGCCCTCGGTGCGACGGTCAGTCGCCGCGTGCCTTGGCGGTCTGCCGGTTGTTGGCCTTCTGGATGGCCGTGACCAGTTCCGGCTTGGTCATGCTCGACCGGCCCCGCACGTCCAGTTCACGGGCCCGCGCCATCAGGTGCTCCTTGGGGGCGTTCGCGTCCACCCCGCCGGCCGTGGGTGCCCGCCGCTCCGGACCACCCCCGGCGGCCTGCCGGTCGCTCGGGCCCTTGCGACCCTTGGGCTCCCAGTGGTCGCCCACCTTCTCGAACTGGTGCTTCACGGCGGCGAAGGCGGTCCGGTGCGCCCGCTCACCCTCGCCGTACGTCTCGACGGCCGAATCGTGCGTCTTCTCCCAGGTGCGCTGGGCCTTCTCCGGGGAGCGCCGCAGCGTGCTGGGCAGTACCTCGCGCCCGGGCATCTCGATCCTCCTCCGTGGTCGGGTCATTCCGACTGGCGTTCCCGGTCCACGCGGCGCTAAACCTCGGCACCGGTTTGCCGTCGCGCGTGCGGGGGTACCGGCCGGGCCACCCGGCGTAACCGGTGCCGGCCGCCACCAGGGAGCGGTGATGACCACGACGAACCCGGACGCCCCGGCCGCCGACCCGCCGGTGTCCGCGCTACCCGGCCGGATCCGGCAGCTGCACTGGTCGACGTGGCGCGGTGTGCTGGTCCGCAGCGGCCGCAACTACGTCCAGGACAACTGCACCGACTGGGCCGCCGCGCTCACCTACTACGGCGTGCTCGCGCTCTTCCCCTCCACCGTCGTGGTGGTCGCCCTGGTGGGGCTGGTCTCCGACGGGGAACGCACCGTCGACACCATGCTCGACCTGGCCCGGGACGTCGGCGCGGGGTCCGTGGTGGCCAACGAGAGCTTCGTCGGCGTGGTCCGGGGCGTGGTGGAGCAGAACAGTTCGGCCGGGGTACTGCTCAGCTTCGGTCTGCTCGGCGCGCTCTGGTCCGCGTCGAACTTCATCGCCTCGTTCACCCGCGCCTCGAACACCATCTACGGGGTGACCGAGGGGCGGCCGGTGTGGAAGCTGCGGCCGATCCAGGTCGGGTTGGCGGCGCTGTCGCTGGTGCTGCTCGCCGTGGTGGCCACCGGTCTGATCGTCAGCGGGCCGGTCGCGGACGCGGTCGGCAACCTGGTGGGCGCCGGAGGTGCGGCTCGTACGGCCTGGTCGGTGGTGAAGTGGCCGGCGCTGGCGATGATCGCGATGCTGCTGATGTCCCTGCTGTTCTGGGTGGCGCCGAACGTGCGCCAGCCCCGGTTCCGGTGGCTCACCCCGGGTGGGGCGGTGGCGCTGGCCACATGGGCGTTGGGCTCCTTCGGCTTCGGCCTCTACGTGGCCAACTTCGGCTCGTACGACACCACGTACGGCAGCCTCGGCGCGGTGATCGCGTTCCTGGTCTGGCTCTACCTGTCCAACTCCGCCCTGCTGCTCGGCGTGCAGATCAACGCGGAGTTGCAGCGGGGACGGGTGATCCAGTCCGGCGTGCGCGACGCCGAGGAGCCGGTATTGCCGCCCCGGTCACCGGCCCCCTCGTGACCCGGCGCCGGTTTACCGCCCACCGGGCCGGGTAGCGCAGAAGGCATGGAACGCGGCAGCAGCAAGCACGCACCGAGAGTCGACGAACAGATGGAGCAGGAGGTCAGCGGCCTGGTCCAGGGGCCGGGGACCGGTGGCTCACGGGTCGACGAGTCCCGGGTGCCGGAGCCTGCGGGCGAGGACCAGCCGGAGACGACCACGGTCGTCGGCGGCGAGACCCGCAGCGGCACGCCGCAGGGCATGACGTCCGAGGACGTGGAGGCTCGCAGCCGGTTGGGACGGTTCATCACGATGACCGCCCTGCCCGGGGACCGGGCGGCCCTGCTCGCCAATGCCCGGGAGAACGAGGCGCCGGACGACCTGCTCGCCGAGTTGGAGCGACTGCCGGAGGGCACCCGGTACCAGACGGTGTCCGAGGTCTGGGCCGCGCTCGGCCACAAGAACGAGACGACGCGCTGGTGAGGATGGCCTTCTGCGGCCACCCCCCGCACCGGCGCAGGAGAGGATCCTGATGAGTGGTGTAACCGAGCACGTCGACGTCTCCGTCCCGATCCGGACGGCGTACGACCAGTGGACGCAGTTCGAGGAGTTCCCCCAGTTCATGGAGGGCGTCGAGGAGGTCCGACAGCTCTCCGACACGCTCACCCACTGGACCGTGGAGATCGCCGGCGTCAAGCGCGAGTTCGACGCCGAGATCACCGAACAGCTTCCCGACGAGCGGGTCGCCTGGCGCTCGACCGGCGGCACCAAGCACGCCGGGGTGGTCACCTTCCACCGGCTCGACGAGCAGAACAGCCGGGTCACCCTCCAACTGGAGTTCGACCCGCAGGGTGTCGTCGAGCAGGCCGGCGACAAGCTGGGCGTCGTGGACCGCCGGGCAAAGGGTGACCTGCAACGCTTCAAGCAGTTCATCGAGCGACGCGGGCAGGAGACCGGCGCCTGGCGGGGCAGCGTCGACCGACCCCAGCCCTGATCCCTCGCGTACCTCCCGCCACGGCCGCCGCTCACCCCGGCGGCCGTCGCCGTTGTCGGCGCGGGTCGTCGTGCGTCGGCGGGCCGCGCCGCAGGTCTGGGCCCCGCCGGGTGTGCCGTTTGGCGGGTGCGGGTGGGGGTAGGGCGAGGGTATGAGCGACGACAGGGTGTGGCGTGACGAGGAACGGCTGCCGTTGGAGGAGTTGGACCGGGCGGTCGCCCGATCCACGCTCGACGGGCAGTCCGACGACGTGACCGGCAACGACGCCGGTGAGGAGGCCGCGTTCGGCCATGGGCCGGAAGCCGCCGACCGGGGTTCCCAGGTGCCCGGCACCGGACGCGAGCCGACCGACCCCGACCGCGCGCACCGCCCCTCCACCACCGGACGCACCGGCCCGGACACGCTCTGACACCAGCCCTCGGCCGCCGCCGATCGGGGCGTCACATCGGGGGACTGACCCCGTGCAGCGCCTCACGCCCAGGCGACACGCCCATGATCGGCGGCGATTGGGTCAGCCGGACGGGTCGGGATTCGGACGGGTCGGACAGATTCGGCCGTTCGGCTGACGGCAACGCCGCGACAGCGCGCAAGACTTTCGGAATGCATCAGGGCTCCGGCTTCCTCAACCCGCGTCAGCGCCGCCTGGCATGGCTCGGCTTTCTGCTCGCCGCCGCTCAGGCACCCGTCTCCGCACGCTTCACCGAGGACAGCTCCTGGCTGTTCAGCCTCTGCGTCGCGCTGATGGTGGCAACGGTGATCATCGCTGACGACACCGCGCGTCGCCGTCCGGCGGACGCCCGCTCCTCGGAGTAACCACCCGCACCCGGGCTCGGTGGACTGACCGCCCTCACCCGGCCTCCTGCGGGCGGGCCTCGTGACCCGCGCGACCACGGGTACGACGTCGCTCCTTCATCTCCGCCTCGTACAGGTGCCGCCGGCCCCCGACCAGTTCGTCGCGAGCCGTCCGGTCCAGGTCCTGGAAGAGCGCGTAGTACCCGTCGTCGAAGTCCTCGACGATCTGGAACGTCCAGCGACCCGCGATCACGTTCCGACCCACCAACTCGTCGGCGATCCGGTCGGCGACGGTGTCGTGCCCGGCCGAGCGGAACATCCGCACCGCCTCGTCCAGCATCAGGTCGGCGTGACCGATGAGCTGGTGCATCGAGTAGAGCTGGCCACGGGCGCGCTCCACGCACTCCAGCGCCTCGCTGAGCTTGCCGAGCGCCGCCACCGTGTCGTCACTCACACCGGCCGGTCGCCGGTGCCCCTCGTCGGGCCTGTCGGTGGTGTCCATTCGTGCCTCCCTGCTGCCGCCACTGCCCGTCTGACCGGGCGACCGGTCGGGTCCGGGTGTCCGGCACGACGACCGGCCGACCCCCGCACCAGCCGAGCGGCCGAGGTCACCGCCGGTCCGAGTTGGCTAGATTCGTTCCCCATGCGCGTGCCGTCGAACCGGGTTCGGACCCATACCACCGTCGAGGAAAACCGGTCGGCGCTGATGGCGCTCGCCACCACGCTGGGGCTCGACGGGCTGGCCGCCGCCGCTGCCCTGCCCGGCCTGCTCGCCGTGGTCGACCAGCACGCCGCCGCGGTGCGGGACAGTCTGCACGGCGACGACACCCCGCTGACCGCCGCCGCGCTGGCCGGCTACGCGGAGGGGCTGCGCGCCGCCGCCGACGAGCACGGCTGGCAGCCGCCGGCCACCCCGGTCGAGTGGGCCGAGGCGGACTGGGTGCTGGTGCGACTGCTTGCCGTCTGCGCGCTGATCGTCACGCTGGACACCCCGGCACCGCAGCCGCCCCCGCTGTGACGCGAACGGGTGCCCGCCGTGCGGCGGACACCCGTCACCCTTCGCGTACGGTCACCGACCGAACTGCTGGGTCTCGTCACCCGAGTTCCCGGACTGGTACGTACCCCGTCCCCCGGACATCGACGACTCCTGTCCCGTCGACGTCGGCTGGGTACGCTGGCCCGACCGGTCGGCCATCTGCCGCTGCATGTCGCTGCGTCCGGCCTGGGCGCCCTGCCGCTGTTCGCGGACGGCCCGCGACTCCTCCGCGATCCGGTGGAGCCAACCGTCCCAGCGGTTCTGCATGGGCTTGACCAGACCACCGCCCACGCCGACGATCAGGATGCCGGCCACCGTGGCGAGCACCGCGATCAGGACCGGAGTGGTGACGGTGGTGGCGATACCCACCTGGTTCAGGGCCGCGATGACGCCGAGCGCGATGATGAAGACCGCCGTCAGGTCGGCCAGCACCCGCCCGTACGACAGACCGCCCAGCGCCCCACTGACGAGGTCCCGTACCGCGTTCGCGATCGCCGCGGCGATCACCACGATCACGATCGCCACGAAGGCTCGGGGCAGCCAGGCCACCACACCGCCGATCAGGTTGCTGATCGCGTTCGGACCCCAGACGCCGAAGGCGAACTGAAGCGTGAACAGCAGTACGGCGTAGTACGCCAGGCGGGCCAGGATGTCACTGGCGTCGTACCTGGTCCGTTCGAGCGCGCGCTTGATACCGCCCCGTTCGACCGCGCGATCGAACCCCACCCGTTCCAGGACCGTATCAACGATCTTGAGCACGGCTCTGGCGATGAGCCATCCGACCACCAGGATCGCGATGAACGCGATGGCCCTCGGTACGAACAGCAGCACCGACCTCCACATGTCGGCCACAGCGTCACCGATGTTGACCTGCCTGGCCGCCAGGGTTTCCGGCATGATGTCCCTCCTGTCGCATGGACTGCCCCGCGCGCTTACCCCAACGTCGGGACTGCACGCCGGGCAGGTCACCTGCTTTTTCCCGACACATCCCGACAGAACGGCCCTGACCTGCCCTGATGTCCCGGCCCGAAGCACCGGGCGCATGATCGGAAACACGGGTCGAGGGGTCGGGCTAGGCTGCGGGCATGCCAGGAACGGTCGGGCGAGTCCCCACGCCAGCAGGCCAGGCGCCCCGCGCGCCGGTGCCGCGTGCCGCGACCGTCGTCGGCCACCACGAGTGGGGTGCGACGGTGCTGGGCACCCGCGAGTCCTGGGACCCGGCGGTCCGCGCCGCCGTGGAGGTGGTGCTCGGCTCACCCGCACCGATGGCGCTCTACCTCGGCGACGAGTTGCTGCTGCTCTACAACGACGCGTACGCCGAGCTGATCGGCGACCGGCACCCGCAGGCCGTGGGGCGGCCGGCGGCCGAGGTCTTCGACGAGGTGTGGCGGCTGCCCGGTGTCGGAGACGTCGTCGAGCACACCTACCGCACCGGTGAGCCCTTCCTGGAGAAGGAGGCACCCCTCCCGCTGCGCTCCGACGGACTCGACCCGTCCGTCTACATCTGGGCCTGCTCGACCGTCCGCGACAGCCGGGGCCGCATCGCCGGAGTGCTGTCGGTGGTCGCCGAGACCAGCCCGGCGACCCGCCAGTTGCAGGGGCTCAGCGAGTTCGCGGCGGCGCTCTCCGGCACGCTGACCCTCGACGACGTCGCCCGGGTCGCGCTGCGGTACGCGCTCGCCTCGTTCGACGCCGACCGTGTCTCGTTCGCCGTCGACGACGGGGGCGGTGGAGGCGGCTGGCGGCTGGTCCGCCGGGTCCGGGGCGAGCTGGTGGACGAGGCGGACGAACGGCTGCCCCCGCTGTGGCGGCGCGGACCGGCGGACTGGCCGGCACCAGCGGCACTCAGCGCGCGTACCGGCCAATCCCACTTCGTCGACGACGGCGAGCCGCTGCGCGACACCGCCGCCGACCGGCACGACCAGCGGGTCCGTGCCCTGGCGGCGATACCGCTGCGGGCGTCCGGGGTACGCGGCGCGCTCACCGTCGGCTACCGCACCCCGCACGCCTGGACCGCGCCGGAACAGGCGTTGCTGGCCGCGTCGGCCGAGCTGGTCGGGCAGGCGACCGAGCGTGCCCGCCGCTTCGAGACCCAGCACGGCACCGCCCAGCTACTCCAGCGCAGCATGTTGCCGGAGAACCTGCCCAGCCTGCCGCTGCTGCGGATCGCCGCCCGCTACGACCCGGGCGTCGACGGCAACGCCGCCGGTGGCGACTTCTACGACGCGTTCGTGTTGCCCACCGGCGACCTGGGGGTGGTGCTCGGCGACGTGGCCGGGCACGACGTGCAGGCCGCCGCCCGGATGGGGCAGGTCCGCGCCGCGCTGCGGGCGCTGGCGCTCAACGACCCGCGTCCGGACCAGGTGCTCGCCGGGCTCGACCGCCTGGTCAGCAGCCTCGGGTCCGAGACCGGCACGTACGAGCTGTTCGTGACCGTGGCGTTCGGTGTGATCGACGTGGCACGGGAGCAGCTCACCCTGGCCAGCGCCGGCCACCCGGCACCGCTGGTGCGCCGCTGCGCGCCGGGGGGCAAGGCACGGGCCGTCTACGTGGACGTGCCGACCGGCGCGCCGCTGGGCATCGGCTACCGCCCCGCCACCGGCACCGTCGCGTTCTCCCCCGGCGACACCCTGCTGCTGTTCAGCGATGGCGTGGTGGAACGGCGACGGCAGGGGTTGTCGCACGGTCTCGCCCGCCTGGCGGAGTCGGTGGCCGCCGCACCCAGCGGTGACCCGAGGGCGTTGTGCGCCGCCGCCACCGCCTCGGTCCCCGGTGCCACCGAGGACGACGTCGCCGTCCTGGCCGTCGAGTACGCGCTGCGGCCGAGCCGGTCGGCGCGGATGGAGGTGCCGGCCGAGCCGACCGCGCCGAGCCGGGTCCGGCACTGGATGACCGCGCTGCTCACCGAGTGGCGGGTGGCCGAGTCGGTGATCGGCGCGGCGGTGCTCTGCACCAGCGAGCTGACCACCAACGCCCTGCTGCACGCCGGCACCGAGGCCCTGGTCGAGATCGACCTCAGCCCGGAGCGCCTGCTCGTCTCGGTGGCCGACTCCGGGTCCCGGGGCACGGTGACCCGGGCCCGCACCGACACGTTGAGCAGCCGTGGCCGGGGGTTGGGCCTGATCGAGGAGCTAACCGACGCCTGGGGCACCGACCCCACCGTGCGCGGCTCGACCGTCTGGTTCGAGATCCTCCTCCCGCCCGACTGACCGCCCCGCCCTCCGGGGCAGACCCACCGGCCTGCCCGTCAGGTCAGACGCTGGACCAGGGCGCGACCGAGGTCGCGGCCGGAACGCCAGGCGGTCTGCACCCGGGACTCGCCGAAGGCGTCCCCGGCCAGCCCGATCCCGTCGCCGTCGAGGTGGAACCCGGCGTCGGCCCCGGAGATGGGCTTGGCGTACGTCCAGCGGTGCACGTGCACGTGCTCGGCCCGGTCGGAGAGCGCGAGCAGGTCGCGGACGGCCGCCTCGACGGCCGACGCGGCACCGGTGGGTTGGGCGAGATGACCGGCGGCGAACTCCGGCGTGGTGTGCGCCACCAGCACCGGCGCGCCGTCACCGCGCCGGTCGCCGTCGTCGCAGACCAGACTGAGCAGCGGATGGTCGTTGACGAAGGCGCCCCGGAAGTCCGCCCAGCGTCGGGTCGGGAAGCGCAGCACGGCGGAGAGTGTCGGTGCCCAACGCTGTCGTCCGGCGGCCTCGGTGGCGTCGGCCAGGGCCGGGTCGAGCAGCAGCGCCGCCTGCGGGCCCGGCATCGCCAGGACCACCGCCGCGCACGCGGTGCCGTCGACGGACGGGCCGGCCTCGACGCCGAGCACCAGCCGGTTCACCACCACGGGCAGGTCGCGGGCCAGGTGCTCGACGAGTGACCGCAGTCCCTGGGGGGCCGCCCAACGCGGCGGCCCGGTGACCTGCCGTCGACCCGTGCGGTCGTAGGAGACGAAGGTGTCGGTCCACTCGCGGGCCAGGCCGGCGTCCTCCCACTCGCGGACCACCTCGGCGAAGTCGGGATCGCTCACCGTCAGGTAGGCGGCGCCCAGGTCGGCGGGGCGGCCGTCGAAGCGTTTGCTGGCCATCCGTCCGCCGGCCACCCGACCGCGTTCGCGGATCTCCACCGGCACCCCGGCACGCGCCAGTTCCCCGGCGCAGGCGACGCCCGCGATCCCCGCTCCGACCACCACGACACCCGCACGATCCAGACCCATCCGGTGATCGTATTCGCGAGCCGGCCCTCCTGGCGGCTACCGAGCGGTGCCCGTCGATCCTCCCGATACTTCCGGAAGGTCTTCACAAGTTCGCAACCGGCCCGTACCTTGGCGGACATGTGGGAGCGCTTCCACGCACTGTCTTCGATGCATCCGAGGAGCAGTACATGAGAACCAGAGGCACGTATGCCGTGGTCGGCGCCGTCGCGACGGCACTGACCGTGGTCGCCACCGTCGGCGTGGGCGCATTGCGTCCCGCGCCCGCAGCCGCCGCCGACTCCGTGTTCTACGTCGACCCGGACACCAGCGCCGCCCGCTGGGTGGCCGCCAACCCGAACGACTCCAAGGCCGCCGTGATCCGGGACCGGATCGCCAGCGTCCCGCAGCCGCGCTGGTACACCACCACCAACACCTCGACCGTACGCGCGGAGGTCAGCTCCTTCGTCAACGCCGCCGCCAACGCCGGCAAGATCCCGATCCTGGTGGTCTACAACATCCCCAACCGCGACTGCAGCAACCACAGCGGCGGCGGCGCGCCCAACCACTCCGCCTACCGGCAGTGGGTGGACCAGGTCGCCGCCGGGCTCGGCGGTCGGCCCGCCACGATCATCCTGGAGCCCGACGTGCTCCCGATCATGACGAGCTGCATGAACGCCAGCCAGCAGGCCGAGGTCCGGGCCTCCATGGCGTACGCCGGCAAGGCGCTCAAGGCCGGCTCGTCAGCGGCGAAGGTCTACTTCGACATCGGCCACGGCGGATGGCTCGCGCCCAGCGAGGCAGCCGCTCGACTGAACGCGGCGGACGTCGCCAACAGCGCCGACGGCATCTCGGTCAACGTGTCGAACTACCGCCGCACGGCCGACGAGGTCTCGTACGCCAAGCAGATCATCCAGGCCACCGGCAACTCCCGCCTCAAGGCGGTCATCGACACCAGCCGCAACGGCAACGGCCCGGCCGGCTCGGAGTGGTGCGACCCGCCGGGGCGGGCGATCGGCACGCCGAGCACCACCGCCACCGGCGACTCGGCGATCGACGCGTTCCTCTGGGTGAAGCTGCCCGGCGAGGCCGACGGCTGCATCGCCGCCGCCGGACAGTTCGTGCCCCAGCGGGCGTACGACCTGGCGGTCGCGGCCGGCCCCCCGCCGACCACCACCCCGCCGACGACGACCCCGCCGACCACCACTCCCCCCACCACCACGCCGCCGACCACGCCGCCCCCGTCCAACCCGCCCGCCGGCAGCTGCGCGGTGACGTTCACCCCGAACACGTGGGCCGGCGGCTTCACCGCCGAGATCCGGGTCACCAACCGCAGCGTGGCGCTCACCGGCTGGACGCTCGCCTTCAACGCCGGCTCCGGCGTACGGCTGAGCAACGGCTGGAACGGCACCTGGAGCCAGTCCGGTGACCGCATCGAGGTCCGCAACGTCGCGTACAACGGCAACGTGCCCGTCGGCGGCACGATCAGCGTGGGCTTCCAGGGCACTTTCAGCGGCAGCAGCCTGCCGACGCCCGGCCCCTTCACCCTGAACGGCGGCACCTGCGCCTGATCGGGCACCCCCCCGTACCCGCGCCGGGCCTTCGGGCCCCACCACCAGCACCGGGCCTCCGGCCAGCACCGCAGCAGCGGTGGCCGGGGGCCCGGTCGCCTGCCCGGGCGCGGTCGGTACCGGATCCACCTCGGGCGTTACCGCTCGCCTCCGGCGGGAACGCGACCGGAGACGAAGGAGGAGACCCATGACCACACAGTCGAACCCCTCGGCGTGGCAACCCGGCGTGACCGGCGGCGGCACCCTCCCTTCCGGTCCCGGAGGCCGCACCGCGGCACCCGCTGGCGACGGGCACGGCCCGCAGGCCGGCCCGCCGACCGTGACGCTCGGTGCGTATCCGGACTATCCGTCCGCACAGCGCGTCGTGGACTACCTGGCCGACAACCGCTTCCCGGTCGAACGGACCGCCATCGTCGGCACCGACCTCACCCTGGTGGAGACGGTGCTCGGCCGGCTGACCACGGCCCGGGCGGCGCTCATCGGCGCCGGCACCGGCGCCTGGCTCGGGCTCTTCATCGGCCTGCTGTTCGGCATCTTCACGGTCGGCAACTGGCTGGCCGTGCTCCTCGTCGGCCTGGTCATCGGTGCCGTCTGGGGTGCCGTGTTCGGTGGGGTCGCGCATGCCATGACCGGCGGCAAGCGAGACTTCACCTCGGCCAGCTCGCTGCGGGCCAACCAGTACGCGGTCACCGTCGAGGCGGACATGGCCGAACCGGCCCGACAGCTCGTGGGCCGGCTGCACCTGGGCGGGCGCGCGGCACAGCCGGCGACCTGACCTGCACGCGGCCCACGGGCGGGAACTCTCCCGCCCGTGGGCCAGCACCTGATCCGCGAAACTCTGTATCCGCCTGCTGGCAGGTAGCGAAACCGCTTCGCGTGGTCAGCGCCCGCCCATGCGCGCAGGACGGCGGCCACCGCGTACGGGCCGCGACAAATGCCCCGGCCACCTCCGGACCCGCATGAATGCGACCGGTGCCGGGCCGTCGTCGCGCTGCTCGCCGACGCCGCCCCGTCGAGGTGGTCCGGCTCGACCTGGATAATCGGCAGGCGGTCGAGGCGATGACCGCCGAGTACGCCGCTACCTGCCGAGTGTCCGACCCCGCTGGACGTCCCACGCACGAAGCGGCCTGATGGTCCGCTGAACTGCTCCGCCTCCGGCCGTCCCGAATCCGCAGCGCTCGGCCGCGCTACACCGGCGGACCAGCCGAGCGAGTGAGCGGACGCCTCGAAGACCGCACGCATCAGCGGCAGGTGGGGAGATTTGTTGTCGCTGGAGCGACAACAAATCTCCCCACCTGCTCGCTGCCAAGCAATACCGCGCAAAGCGGGCCGCGATTCGAACGCGGGAAAGCGGCGGACCGAGTCTCCGGTGGTGGCGAGACCAGCCGACCACGCTGCGGGAGCAGGCCCACCGCGCACCTGGTGCGGTGTCCGGGAACGTTGGCGGTGCCGCGGCGAGGTCCGGGCGGCGGTCCGAACAGGACCGCCCGCCCCGGAGTCCGCGGCCGTTCCCCGACTGCGGACCGGGACGGGCGCTGCCCGTACAGATTGGTCAGGGCCGGTCGCCCTGGCCGCCGGTGTGCGGCACCCGCTCCGCCGGGACGACCCCGAGCCGACCGGCCTGGTAGTCCTCGAACGCCTGGATCAGCTCGTCCCGGCTGTTCATCACGAACGGGCCGTACTGGGCCACCGGCTCCCGGATCGGCTGCCCGCCCATGATGTAGAGGTCCAGCGTCGGCGTGCGGCTGTCCTGCCGGGCGTTGGCCTTGAACCGCAACGCGTCGCCCGGCCCGTGCACCGCGAGTTGCCCGGTGCGGACGCCGCGTCCGTTCGCGCCGACCGTGCCCCGGCCGCCCAGGACGTACACCAGGGCGTTGAAGTCCGGCCGCCAGGGCAAGTCGACCTGCGCGCCGGGCTCCACCGTCACGTGGGCGACGGTGATCGGCGTGTACGTCGACCCGGGCCCCTGGTGCCCGGCGATCTCACCGGCGATCACCCGGACCAGCGCGCCGCCGTCCGGCGTGGTGACCAGTGCCGCCTGGTTGCCCCGGATGTCCTGGTATTTCGGTGGGCTCATCTTGGCCACCTTGGGCAGGTTGACCCAGAGCTGCGTGCCGTGGAACAGCCCACCGCTGACCACCAGGTGCTCCGGCGGCGCCTCGATGTGCAGCAGGCCACTGCCCGCCGTCATCCACTGGGTGTCGCCGTTGGTGATGGTGCCGCCGCCACCGTGGCTGTCCTGGTGGTCGAAGATCCCGTCGATGATGTACGTGACGGTCTCGAAGCCGCGGTGCGGGTGCCAACTGGTCCCCTTCGGCTCGCCCGGCGCGTACTCCACCTCGCCCATCTGGTCGAGGTGGAGGAACGGGTCCAGCTCGGTGGTGGGTACCCCGGCGAAGGCCCGCCGCACCGGGAAGCCCTCGCCCTCGAAGCCGCTGGGCGCGGTGGTCAGCCGGCGGACCGGTCGGATGACGGTGGTGGACTCGTCGAGCTTCGGCAGGCGGGGCAGGACGAGGACGTTGTCGACGGTGATGGCGGGCATCGGAAGCTCCTTCAGCTCTCGCGGGGGGCGGCGCCGGCGGTGCCCTGCAGCCGCTGGCCGAGTCGGGTGAAGACCGTGGTCAGGCAGGTGATCTCGGCGTCGTCGAGGTCGTCCATCAGGTGGGTACGGACCGAGCGCAGGTGGTGCGGGGCGGCCTCGCGCAGCGCCAACAGCCCGGCGGCGGTGAGCACCGCCTCGCTGCCGCGCCCGTCGTCCGGACAGGGTTGCCGGGTGACCAGGCCGCGTCGCTGCATGGACGAGACCTGGTAGGTCAGTCGGCTGGGCGAGAAGACCAGTCGACCGGCGAGCTCGCCCATCCGCAGCCGCTGCCCCGGGGCCTCGGCGAGCAGCACCAGCACGTGGTAGTCGGCGAAGCTCAGCTCGCTGGCGGCCCGCAGGTCGTCCTCCAGCCGGGTGAACAACCGCTGGCTGGCCTCGATGTACGCCCGCCAGGCGACGAGTCGCACCTCGCTCAGGCTCTCGGTCATGGCGCCACGGTAGCACGTACTCAAAATTTGAACAATCACGCCCGAGCAGCACCGCCTGCATCACGACGCACGGACGGAAGACGTGGTCAAATTTTGAATCGACACTGCGGAGGACCTCGCCGATCATGAAGTAGTGGCGAGTCTTTTGGGCGCTTGTGCGCCTTGTGTCGCTACCACAAGTCCATGATCGCGGGGGCAGGCCCGCGCGGTGCGGCGTGCTCCGTGCGGTGGGGCGTGCATGCGTGGTGGGGGCGTGCTCCGGCGACGGAGCGTGCGGTTGTGCGAGACTTTCGCGTCGTGGAACTGACCGCCTCCGGCCTGCTGCTGCGCCCCTGGAACACCACGGACGCGCCCGCCGTGCTGGCCGCGTGGCACGACCCGGCGATCGCCCTGTGGAACCCGCAGGGCGACGCGTTCGACCTCGACGCCGCCCGCCAGTGGGTGCGATGGCGGGCGGACTGGTCGCAGGGCACCCACGTCTCGTTGGCGGTGGCCGACCCGGCCCGGCCGGAGATCATGCTGGGTTCGGTGTCGCTGCACCGCATCCACGGCGGTGACGCCTCGATCGGCTACTGGACCGTCGCCGCCGCCCGCCGGCGGGGCCTCGCCTCGGCGGCGGTCAGCCGGCTCACCGAGTGGGCCTTCCGCGATCTGGGCCTGCACCGCATCGAGCTGTGTCACGCGGTGGCCAACCCGGCCTCCTGCCGGGTCGCCGAACGCGCCGGGTATCCGTTCGAGGGCACGCTGCGCCAGTCACACCGCTACGGCGACGGCCGCCGCCACGACGAGCACCTGCACGCCCGCCTCGCCACCGACTGAGCCCGCTCCGGCGGGCGACGCGCCGACCGGGTCAGGAGACGGCGAAGATGCCGGCCACGCCCAGCAGGACCATCACCAGCACGGCCACCAGCGCCCCCCGCTCGCTCTCCACCGCCTGCTCACGGTGCTCGGTCACGGAGTTCGTCGTCTCGCCGGACATGGTGCGGCCTCCTCGCTGCTCGGACCGGGACCGGGCGCACGCCTGCGGCACCGACGGCCGGCGGAGCGAACCCGATCCGGGATGGTGAGGCCGGGACGGCCTCCGGGCGGCACGTCGACGCGCACGACGATCCCCCGGCGCACCGGGGCGTACCGACCCGCGACTGGCTTACCCACCTGGACCAGGGGAAACCCGAAGAAGACCCGGATTCTCAGCCGATGGACGGCACGACGGACGCTCAGCCGAGCGCAGGCAGGGGGCGTTCCGCGTGGGGCACGTCCGTCACCCCGGACCCCGGAGCATCGAGCACGGTCAGACCGCCCGGGTACGCGAACGACGCCCGTGGGGAGTAGTAGCCCCAGCCGATGGTGAGCGGGTTCTCCGGCCGCAGCGCGTAGACCGGGTGGTCGGGGTCCAGGAATTCCACCGACTCGATCTCGAAGGAGGTGGTGGGCTCGGCGACGACCGGATAGATGCTGCTGACCAGCCGGCCGTGCAGTGACGTGACGTACCGGTGGTGACCGTTGTGCACGGCGTGTCCGGTCTCACCGGCACGCACCCGGGCCCGGATCACCGGTACGCCGTCGATGGTGGTCTCGGTCACCAGTTCGTGGCCGTTCGCGGCGATGGAGGTGTCACCGGCCAACGCGGGAGCACCCCGACCGAGGGCGTACCGGCGGACCAGTTCGCTGGAGGTCACGTAGTGGGTCCACCAGCCACCCGGGGTCACCCCGTCGGGGGCGTCCACGCCGGCCAGGGTCACCCCGAGATAGGTCAGCGAGTACGAGCCGAAGCCGGAGGTCTGGCTCGCGTCGTCCACCACGTACTGGTTCATGAAGACCTGGCCACCGGGATGCGGTCGCAGCCCGGTCGGGACGAGTGCCGCCACCGCGCCCTGATCCGCCGGCAGCCAGCTGAAGTACAGCGTCCGGCAGTTCACGACGAGTTGGGGCACCGCGGGGTCGAGCACAACACCTCCGGTCGACAGTCCCCCGCGACGCTATGCCGGGTCCCACGGACGGGACAAGGACGGATAGGCGACAGTCGTCGGCCCGACCCGTCGACGTCTCCCCCGATCGGTGACGTCGGACCACCGCCCGTTCATGCCGGGACGGGGGACGACCGATCAGGGATCAGCCGAACCGGCCGGTCGAGATCACGGATCGCCTTCGGATCCGGTGGCACTTCATAGACGAATGGCCGGTTGAGACCGTTTCATGCCTAGAAGTAACTTAAGTACATCGTCCGTTCGGCTAGATTTCTGCGGCACCATCAGGCTAAGGTGACTCCCGAACGGACTAGCAAGCTCTAAACCAAAGCGTCACGTCTTTATCCGCGGACGAGGTGCAGGGAGGACCACCATGACCGCGCTCACCGAAACGGCGACTGCCCCGGCGCCCACGGCACCGAAGCTCGACCCGCGTTCGCTCTCCGACAGCGCCACCGACCTACTCAACGCGATGGCCGCGCTGCCGGCCGGGCACCCGTCCCGGGCCGCGCTGCGCGACCGGGCGATCGAGGCCTGGCTGCCGCTGGCGAACCACCTCGCGCACCGCTACAGCGGACGCGGGGAGCCCACCGACGACCTGGCCCAGACCGCCGCCGTCGGCCTCATCAAGGCCATCGACAAGTTCGACCCGACCCGGGGCGTCGACTTCGCCGGCTACGCGATCCCCACGATCATCGGCGAACTCAAGCGGCACTTCCGCGACCGCACCTGGGACATCCGCGTCCCCCGGCGGCTCCAGGAACTGCGGCTGGCCATCTCCGACGCCAACAGCTCGCTGTTGCAGACCCTGGGTCGCTCGCCGACGGTGGCCGACATCGCCAGCCACCTCAAGCTCACCGAGGAAGAGGTCCTGGAGGGCCTGGAGGGTGCCCGCGCCTACAACGCGGTGTCGCTGTCCACCCCGACCGGTGACGGCGACCGGGCGACCGAGCTGGGCGACATGCTCGGCGGCGAGGACAGCGAGTTCGAGCTGGCCGAGCTGCGGGTGGCCCTCGGGCCGGCGCTGGCCACTCTGGACGAGCGCGAGCAGAAGATCCTCACGCTGCGCTTCTACGGCAACCTCACCCAGTCGCAGATCGCCGAGCAGATCGGCGTCTCGCAGATGCACGTGTCCCGGCTGCTGGCCCGGGCGCTGACGAAGCTGCGGGGGCAGCTCGACGGCACGTACTAAGAGGGGGTGGCGACGGTGGCCGGGCCTGCGAGGACCCGGCCACCGTCGTGTCCGCCGCCACCGTCTCGGCCCGTCGGCCCTCGCGGGCCGGCGCCCGCGTCGTCGATCCGGTGGCGGCGGACGACTCAGGTGACGGACGGCTCCCGCCACATCGGCCAGAACGGCGTCTCGTCGGGCAGCCGGAACGGCTCCGACACCCGGTAACCGTGCCGCGCATAGAGGTCACGGCCGATCTCGCTGCTCGCCTCCAGATAGGCCGGCACACCGTTGGCGTCCAGCCACGCGTGATGGTGCCGCAGCAGCGTCGAACCCACCCCCTGTCCCTGGCGATCCGGCCGGACGGCCAGCAGCGCCAGGTGATGGTGGTCCCGATGCGGGTGGTGGGTGGCGAACAACTCGTCCAGGTGCACGAAGCGCGGGGTCCACTCCCCGCAGGCGGCGACCAGCCGGGCGTCGTAGTCCTCCGGCGGCGGCAGCGGCTCACCGACCGACGGCAGCCAGACCGCCACACCGGCGCGGTCCGCCGTGCCGAACACCAGCCCGTGCCGCATGGCGTGCGCCACGATGATCTCGAAATTCCCGGCCAGCACCGCCTCCCGCTTGGCCTCGTCCGGGACCAGCCACCGGGTGGCGTCCAGGACCAGGAAGGACTCGGCGATGCGCTCGGCCACCCAGCGGGTGTCGGCCTCCCCGAGGCGCGAGACGGTCGTCACGCTCATCGCCGCACCTCCGCCTCGACCCGCGACGGCGGGACCGCCACCGCGGCGGCGCTCTCCGCGCCCAGGCCGATCCGGGCGTACGTGTCGGGTCGGCTGCTGCGCAACGTCATCCCCCACAGCGCGCCGAGCAGCGCGGCCACCGGGTACACCGCCGGGAAGGCCCAGCGCAGCGGAGAGTCGGGCTCGACGCCGAGCAGGTTCGCGAAGTTCTGCACCGCCAGCACGATGATGACGGTCAGCGCGATCGCCGCGATCCCGGGTGCGACCAGCCGCCGCCAGAGCGTCTCCTGCTCGGCGTTGCGGGCGAAGTAGACGATGATGGCGACGGCGGTGGTCGCGATCAGCAGCAGCACACCGAAGCCGCCGCTGGTGCCCAGCCAGAAGAACAGTTGCAGGACCGGGTCCCAGCCGTTGAACGCGTACAGCAGGATCACCACCAGTCCGAGTGCGCTCTGCGCCAGCGAGGCGGCCTGCGGCGCGCCGGTCGTCGGCGAGGTACGCCCGAACACCGCCGGCAGCACCCGCTCACGGCCCAGCGCGAAGGCGTACCGCGCGGTGGTGTTGTGGAACGAGATCATCGCGGCCAGCACCGAGGTCAGGAAGAGTGCCTGGCCGATGGTGAGGACGGTGTCCCCCAGGTGCGCGCCGGCCAGGTTGAAGATCAGCTCGACGCTCTGGGCGTTGGCCTCCTCGACGATCCGGTCCGGGCCGACGGCCACCGTCATGCTCCACGACGAGAGGGCGTAGATGACCGCGATGATCGCCACCGACAGGTAGGTGGCCATCGGTACGGTCCGCTGCGGGTCCTTGCTCTCCTCGCTGAACACCACCGCCGCCTCGAAGCCGACGAAGCCGAGGATGGCCAGCACCAGCACCGCGCCCAGGCCGGGTACGAAGAAGTTGTCCGGCGAGAACGCCGCGAAGCTGACGCTGCCGCCCGCCGGGTTGCCCAACTGGCCGAGGTCGAACAGCACGATGACGGCGATCTCGGCGCAGAGCAGCGCGGCCAGCACCATGCCGTTGATGTCCACCCGCAGCAGCCCGAGCAGGCCGACCAGCGCCCAGGCCAGCAGCGCCACAATCCACCACTGTGGCGTCACGCCGAACAGCCGGTCCAGCACCGGTGCCGCCGCCGCGCCGATGGTGCCGTAGAGCCCGACCTGGAGGGCGTTGTACGCGATCAGCGCCACCCAGGCCGCGCCCACCCCGGCTGGTCGGCCCAGCCCCCGGGCCACGTACGCGTAGAAGGCGCCGGCGTTGGCCGTCCGGCGGGCCATCGCCACGTAGCCGGCGGAGAAGAGCGCCAGCACGGCGGCGACCGCGAGGAAGGCCAGCGGGATGCCGAGCACCCCGACGACGCCGTAGCCGGTGGTGACCACACCGGCCACCACGGTCAGCGGCGCCGCGGCGGAGAGCACGAAGAAGATCACCGAGGGCACTCCGAGGCGGCCACGGGCCAGTGCCTCGGAGACGTTGCTCGATCGTGGGGGTGTCACTGTCGAGGACATGACTGCTCCGGATGTCAGGGAGGGGAAGGGGTGTTACCGCCTCAGGGGAGACCGCGCAGCACGGCCGCGCCCACGGCGGCCTCGGTCTGTCCGACGAGTTCCTTCAGCGGAGCCGGCAGGGCCGGAATGATCAGGTTGAGCCGGTGGTGGGCGCGCGGACCGGCGCTCCACAACACCTCACGGGTCAGCCCGGCGGCCGCGACCAGCCCGAGCAGCAGCGCGTCGGGCACGTGGGGCGGGTCCGCGCGTTCCAGCGCGGCGCGCAGCCGGGTGGCGGGCCAGGCCGCGACGTTGAGGTCCGTCGGCACGTACGTGACGCTGGTCCGCAGCAGTCGACGCGTCTCCTGGCGGCGCAGCACCCCGGCCCGCGCCAGCCGCTCCCCCACCGAGGTCACCGCCGTCTGGGCGAGGAAACTGAGCCAGGTCCGCACCGCCTGGTGCTGTTGCTCGCCGATCAACTGGTCGAGCACGGTGTGCGCCAGCGCGTCGGCCGGTGGACGCCGGTCGACCACGGTGACCTGTCCGGCCGCGACCGTCACGTGTCCATAGAGGACCAGCTCGCCGAGCAGGCCGGCGGCCAGGCCGAGGCTGGTGGCGGCCGGATGCAGCTTGGCCTTGCCCCGGGTGTCGTTGTGGGCGATCAGGAAGAACTCGTCGGCGATGAGCACTCGTCCCCCCTGGCCGGCCGTCCATAGTGATCGCTAACCGCAGGCAAGAATGCACCGAGCGCAACTGCAACGCAACTCCCGTTTTCGGCAGTTGCACTCCGTGCTGGCGCGACCTGCGAATTTTCCCGTGACAGACTCGGAGGGTGACCGCGAGCCCCACCGTTCGCCGCCGCCGCATCGCCCGGGAACTCCGCCAGTTGCGCGAACGCGCCGGCATGACCCTGGACGTCGCCGCTCGGCAACTGGACATGTCCAAGAGCAACCTGTCCCGCATCGAGAACGCCCAGATCGGCATCAAGCCGCGAGACGTCCGGGCCGCACTGGCGCTGTACCAGGTGACCGGGAACGACGCCGAGGCGCTCATCGAGATCGCCCGGGGCGCCCAGCAACGGGGCTGGTGGCAGCACTACAGCGACGTGCTGCCGGAGTGGTTCGAGTTCTACGTCGGACTGGAGGCCGAGGCGGCCACCCTGCGCACGTACGAGGCGGAGGCGGTGCCGGGGCTACTGCAGACCGAGGCGTACGCCCGGGAGGTCTATCGGCTCACCGCGGGCGAGGACGACATCGACCGCAAGGTGGCCGCCCGACTGCGCCGACAGGACGTACTGCGCAGCGACGAGCCGGCCGAGTTGTCGGTGGTGCTGAACGAGGCGGCACTGCTACGCCCCGTGAGCGAACGGGCCGTGATGGCGGCGCAACTCGCCCACCTGGAAACCACCGCACAGCTACCTAACGTCACCATCCAGGTACTTCCATTCGCGGCCGGCGGCCACCCGGCGATGAACTCGCCGTACGTGATCCTCACGTTCGCCGACGCTGCCGACGCAGCCGTGGTTTACCTGGAAAACCTCTCGACAGGCCTGGCACTGGAAGAGGTCGCGCAGGTGCGCTCGTATAGCCTTGTGCACGAGAGGCTGCGACGTCTGGCGCTTGATCCAGCGGCGTCTTTGGTGCGCCTGAAGGAAGCTTCTCGTTACTTTACGTGACCGTTCGGCGCGGTCACAGTCGGTATCGACGAAGGGATCGCGATGACCGCGCTCGACCTGTCCCGGGCTAACTGGCGCACCAGTACGCGCAGCGTGGGAAACGGCAACTGCGTCGAGGTCGCCGTCGTCGACGGTCGGGTGGCGGTGCGGGACAGCAAGGACCGCCCCGGCCCCGTGCTGACCTTCCCGTCGTCGGCCTGGCACGCCTTCGTCACCGGCGTCGACGCGGTCCGCACCGGCTGAGTCCACCGCCCCTTCGGCCGAGCACGGAACAGGCACGTCGGCCATGGGCCGAGAGCCGGTGCGAGACTGGGCCGTGCTCTCCGACGTACCCCTCGACCTGCCGGTCCGTCCGGCGTTGCCGGCGCTGGTGTCGGCGCTGCGCGCGGCGGGGACCGCGATCCTGGTCGCCCCACCGGGCACCGGCAAGACCACGCTCGCCCCGCTCGCGGTGGCCGAGGCGGTCGCCGGCCGCGTGATCGTCGCCCAGCCCCGGCG